>DASUOY010000258.1:0-8194 GCA_036276395.1 Pseudomonas sp. | reverse complement strand
CAGGCCGTGCTTGTGACAGAGGCCCTCGATGGTTACAAGAGCCTTGAGGATTGCTATGCCGAACAGCTTGAGCAAACCTGGGGCGAGGCTTTGCATCAGCAGGTGCTGGAGGAGTTTGGGCGCGTCCTGGGGCGGCTGAACCGTGGCCATTGGCAGCATGGTTGTTTGCGTCTCAAGCATGTCTTCGTTCGGCTTAATGGGGCGGTACCGGAAGTAGCTCTGCTCGATCTGGAAAAGGCCCGCAGGCGATTTTTTGCCGCGCAAGCTGCGGGTCATGACCTGCACCAGGTGCGCCGACGCCTGGGTATGAGTGATGCGCAGTGGCAGGTGTTTCTGCAGGGCTATCGCAGTACTTATGGCGTGGCTGTACCTAAGGTGGTTGGGCGTGGTTGAGTACTGTTGCGTGGATTGTCCGTTCTTGTTGCCGCCCGGGTCGTGTCGCGGATGCTGAGTTATTTAGCGGTGTGGCGTGAGCGGGGCTGGACGCCGATTGATGCTGTCACTTATGCCGAGGCCTGGCAGCGCTTTGGCGGCAGCGTTGCCACCCATCCTCAGGTAGTTGAGCGTCTGGCGGCGTTGGCAGGTTTGCCGGTGCGTTATCTGGGCTGGTTGAGCAATGGCGAGTTACAGGCCGCCATTCCAACCTGGGGCCGACACCTGGCGCTGTCCAAGGATGTGCTCAAGCAGCAGGGCAAGCGCGGCCTGTACGACCTCGGCAATGCCGAGAGCATTCTGCCCATAGCCCGCGACGCCCGGGTGCAGTTGCGGCATAAGGCGCGTTATCTCTCAGTGCTGAATGCCCCGCAGATTGCCACGCTGCGTGAGCAGCCTGAAGGCCTGGCCCTGGCTCGCGAACCCGAGGAATACAGCACGAAGTTCCGCTATAACCAGCGCCGCGAGCAGCGTCTGCTGGAGGAGGCGGGCGGGGTGATCCGGCCGATGCTGGAGTTGAGCGCCACTGAGCAGGCGGTGATTTATGCCGATCTGTTTCAGCGCCGCTGGGGGTTCGAGGCCACCGGCAAGGCGCATCTGGCTGAGGTGTTCAGCCTGATGCGCGACTTTATGACCGGCTCGCTGGTTTACCTGGGCGACGAGCCTGTGGCCATTCAGATCCTCTATCGGGTCGAGGCGCCGCAGTGGGTCAGCGTCGAGTACATCAACGGCGGGGTCGATCCGCAGAACCGTGAGTTCAGCCCCGGCAGCGTGCTCAGCTTCGTCAATACCCAGAATGCCTGGGCCGAGGCCCGGGCCATGGGCAAACCGCTGCGCTATTCCTTCGGCCGAGCTGATCGCGAATACAAGGATCGCTGGTGCAACCGGGTTCCGGTCTATCAGGTTTGACTATGTCAGGACGCAAGCAGGCCCTACTCAAGCAGCATCGTCGGCATAAGCGCCTCGCCATGCTGGCGGCATTGCTGGTGCTGGTGCCGTTGGGGATGTGGGTGGCCTGGTGGTGGGTGCCTCTCGCCCTCCTGCTGGGGTGGGTGTCCCATGAGGCCTGGTTTGCCGATCACCTGTTTTATGCCCCGGGCGATGACTACCGCTACAGCTTCCCGCCAGAGGTACAGCCTATGGCCGCGCGTATCGAGCGGGGGCACGTATTGCTCGAGGGCAACTGCGGCGCGGCCGATACCCTGATTCTGCAGGTGCGTATCAAAGCCAGTTGGCTCGGACGCTGGCTCGATCCTCATGTGCTGGTGGGTGATGATCGCCAGGATTTCGAGCGCGGTGTGGATGGACTGCGCTACTTGAATCTTTCCGGGCAAGGCGCTGCGCTGGCCGCCGGGCAGTTGCAACTGCGCGGGCGCTTTTGCAGGCTGCCGGCAAGCGCCAGCCTGTACGCCCTGAACAACCCGGATTATGCCAAGCAGCGCGTGATGATCCTCGCCCCCCATGCCGATGATGCCGAGCTGGCCGCTTTTGGCCTGTACAGTCAGGCGTCCGAGGTCAGCATCGTGACTCTGACCCAGGGCGAAATTGAGGCTGAGGCTTATCACGGCCTGGGCCTGGATGCTCAGGCCGCGGCACGTCTCAAGGGCCGCTTGCGTGCCTGGGATAGCCTGGCCGTGCCGCTGTGGGGCGGTGTGGCGCAGGAGCGCTGTGTACAGCTGGGTTATTACTGCCTGCAGCTGCCGGCGATGGCGGCGCAGCCTGACCAGGCTTTTGCCTCAAGGGAGTCGGGGGAGAGCGATACCCGTGGCATGCGTCAGCACAATGCGCTGCCGTTGCCGGGGGATCTCGATGGGGTGCCGAGCTGGCGCAATCTGCTGGCCGACCTGGTGGCGACGCTGGAGCATTTCCGCCCCGAGGTCGTGGTGACCCCCCATCCCGAACTGGACCCGCACAGTGATCATGTCGCCAGCACCCAGGCGCTGCTCGAGGCGATTCAGCTCAGCAGCTGGAAACCCGCCACCCTGTTGCTGTACGCCAATCACCTGCATGACAACGACCGCTGGCCCATGGGGCCTGCTGGCCAGGGCATCGCGCTGCCGCCGGCCATCGAGCCGTTGCCGGCCGACGGGCTTTGGAGCCCAAGCCTGAGCGCCGACCAGCAGCTGGATAAGGCCATGGCCCTGGCCATGCAGCACGACCTGCAAGCGGCCTTGCCGACCAAGCGCCGTGTACGCCGGCTGATTCAGCGGCTATTGGTCGGCCGGCGCTGGCCGGCGACCGGCGAGGACGAGTTCTTTCGCAAGGCAGTGCGCCGGCACGAGCTGTTCTGGGTGCGTTCGCTCAGCAATTAGGGCGGGCGGCGGGCGACAAATGTTATGATCTGCGGCGATTTTTACCGCTCCCGGAGTCCCTATGAAGTTGTCCATGCCGCGTTTCGACCAGGCCGCCGTTTTGGTGGTGGGCGATGTCATGCTAGATCGTTACTGGCATGGCGGAACCTCGCGGATCTCTCCGGAGGCGCCGGTGCCGGTGGTCAAGGTCGAGCAGATCGAGGATCGTCCGGGCGGCGCGGCCAACGTGGCGCTGAACATCGCGGCCCTGGGCGCCTCTGCCGTGTTGGTGGGGGTGACCGGCGAGGATGAGGCGGCCGCGAGCCTAAGCAACAGCCTGCAGGCGGTGGGTGTGCGTGCGCACTTCCAGCGGGTCAAGAACCAGCCGACCATCGTCAAGCTGCGCGTTATGAGCCGCCATCAGCAATTGCTGCGCATGGACTTCGAAGAGCCCTTCAACACCGACAGCGCCGCCATGGCGGCCAGCGTCGCGGCACTGCTGGATGGGATCAAGGTGCTGGTGCTGTCCGACTACGGCAAGGGCGCGCTGCAGAACCACCAGGCCCTGGTGCAACTGGCGCGCGACAAGGGCATCGCGGTGCTGGCCGACCCCAAGGGCAAGGATTTCTCCATCTACCGCGGCGCCAGTCTGATCACCCCGAATCTGCACGAGTTCGAAACCATAGTCGGCCATTGCCGCGACGAGGCCGAACTGGTGGCCAAGGGTGCGGCGCTGATGAGCGAGCTGGAACTGGGCGCATTGCTGGTTACCCGTGGCGAGCACGGCATGACCCTGCTGCGCCCGCAGCAACCGGCGCTGCACCTGCCGGCCCGCGCCCGCGAAGTGTTCGATGTCACCGGTGCCGGCGACACGGTGATTTCCACCCTGGCCGCCAGCTTGGCCGCGGGTGAGGAGCTGCCCCATGCGGTGGCTTTGGCCAACCTGGCCGCTGGCATAGTGGTGGGCAAGCTGGGTACCGCGGCGATCAGCGCGCCCGAGCTGCGCCGTGCCATTCAGCGCGAGGCCGGCTCCGAGCGTGGCGTGCTGAGCCGCGACCAGCTGCTGACCACGATCGAGGACGCCCGCGCCCATGGCGAGAAGATTGTCTTCACCAACGGTTGCTTCGATATCCTGCATGCCGGCCACGTGACCTACCTGGAGCAGGCCCGCGCCCAGGGCGATCGTCTGGTGCTGGCGGTCAATGACGACGCCTCGGTCAGCCGCCTGAAAGGCCCGGGGCGGCCGATCAACTCGGTGGACCGGCGCATGGCCGTGCTCGCCGGTCTCGGTGCGGTGGACTGGGTGGTGAGCTTTGCCGAGGACACCCCGGAAAACCTGCTGCGCGAGGTCAAGCCGGACGTGCTGGTCAAGGGTGGCGACTACGGCATCGAAGGCGTAGTGGGGGCCGATATAGTGCGCAGCTATGGTGGCGAGGTGCGGGTGCTGGGCCTGGTGGAAAACAGCTCGACCACCGCCATAGTCGATAAAATCCGCAACAAGTAAGCACACCAGCGCCTAGGCCGGCGACTGGCCGCCCTGCCAGTCGCCGCCGTCTACCCGGTCATAGGCGCCCGTCCGGGGCGCGCGCATCATCCCTGGCATCCCCCGTATGGAGCGAGATGCCATGACTGCCGATATCCAGGGCCGCGCCCTGGCCATGTTGAACCGATTCGCCCAGGCCGACTGGCCGGATCGCCTGAAACTGCGCAAACCCGTCGAACGCCTTATCTATAGCGGCAGCCGCGCCAGCTTCCGCGCCGCAGCCCAGCGCGCCGGCAAGGCCGGCAAGACGCCGCGCCCGGTCGATCCCGATGCACTGTTCGACCTGTCGCTGAGTGACGAACAGCAGATGCTGGTGGAAATGCTCGAAGGCTTCGCCAACGAGGTGCTGCGCCCCCTGGCCCATGCCGCCGACGAGCAGGCGACGCTACCGGCGGCCTTGCTCAATCAGGTGCATGAGCTGGGCCTGACCCATTACGGCGTCAGTGAGGCCCAGGGCGGCATGGCGGCCGAGCGCACCACCCTCAGCAATGCATTGATCGCCGAAGCCCTGGGCAAGGGCGATCTGTCCCTGGCTGCAGCCTTGCTGGTGCCGCTGTCGGCGGCCAACTGCATCCGCCGCTGGGGTTCGCCCGCGCAACAGGCGCAGTGGCTGCCGGCCTTCGTCAGTGATGAACCGGCACCGCTGATGGCCATAGCGGTCAACGAACCGACGCCGCTGTTCGACCCTCAGCAGCTGGCCACCCAGGCGAAAAAGCGCGGAAAGCATTACCTGCTCAGTGGCGAGAAGTGCCTGGTGCTGCGCGGTCTGGATGCCGGCCAGCTGATCATCGCGGCCCAGGCGGCGGACGGCCCCGGGCTGTTTGTCGTCGCTGCCGGCGCCAAGGGCCTGCAGCGCCGCCCCGAGCCGGCCATGGGCCTCAAGGCCGCCAGTACCGCGCGGGTGCTGCTGAACAACGTCAAGGTGCCGCTGGAGGCGCGCCTGGCCGGCGAGCAGTTCAACTACCAGAGCTTTCTTGATCATGCCGGCCTGGCCTGGTGCGCCTTGGCTGTGGGTACGGCGCAGGCGGCGCTGGACTATGTGATCGGCTACTGCAACGAGCGCCTGGCCTTCGGTGAGCCGATCAGCCACCGCCAGGGCGTGGCCTTTATGGTCGCCGATATGGCGGTGGAGCTGGACGCCATGCGCCTGATGGTCTGGCGCGCCTGCGCCCGCGCCGAACAGGGCCTGAGCTTTCAGCGCGAGGCCTACCTGGCGCGCCTGCTCTGTAGCGAGAAGGCCATGCGGATCGGCACCGATGCGGTGCAACTGCTCGGCGGCCATGGTTTTACCAAAGAACATCCGGCCGAGCGCTGGTACCGCGATCTACGCGCGCTGGCCGTAATGGCCGGCGGCCTTCAACTCTAAGGGGCGCAGCCAATGAACTTAGAAACCCCGAAGAAATTCCAAGGCCTGGTCAAGCAGGCCCATCAGGTGGCGGAAAACTATTTCCGGCCGATCTCACGCAAGTACGACAAGGCCGAGCATGCCTATCCCAAGGAGCTGGACCTGCTCGCCGCCCTGCTCGATGGCATGAACGCCGGCTCGCCGGATGCCATAGGCGCCACCTCGGCGAGCAAGCGTGGTGCGGCTCGCGAGCAGCAGGAAGGCGTGAAGAACGGGGGCAACCTGTCGGCGCTGCTGGGGGTGATGGAGCTGTGCTGGGGCGATGTCGGCCTGCTGCTGGCCATGCCGCGCCAGGGCCTGGGCAATGCGGCCATCGCCGCGGTGGCCAATGACGAGCAGCTCAAACGCTTCGGCGGCACCTGGGCGGCCATGGCCATTACCGAGCCGGGCTGCGGTTCGGACTCGGCGGCGATCCGCACCACGGCGGTGAAGGACGGCGATCATTACGTGCTCAACGGCGAGAAGATCTTCGTCACCTCGGGCGAGCGCGCCGACGCTGTGGTGGTCTGGGCCACTCTGGACAAGAACCTGGGCCGCGCGGCGATCAAGTCCTTCGTGGTCGAGCACGGCACCCCGGGCATGAGCGTCACTCGCCTGGAGAAGAAGCTCGGGATCAAGGCCTCGGACACCGCTTCCATCAGTTTCAGCGATTGCCGGGTGCCGGCGGCCAATCTGCTGGGCAACCCGGAAATCGATGTGCAGAAGGGCTTTGCCGGGGTCATGGAGACCTTCGACAACACCCGTCCGCTGGTGGCCGGCATGGCCATCGGGGTGGCCAAGGCCTCGCTGGATCGCACCCGCGAGCTGTTGCACAAGCACTGCACGCTGGATTACCGCAAACCGCTGCTCTGCGTCACGCATGCCGAGGCGACCCTCTATCGCCTGGAGGCCGAATGGGAGGCGGCGCGCCTGCTGACCCTGAAGGCCGCCTGGATGGCCGACAACAAGCTGCCCAACTCCAAGGAGGCCTCGATCGCCAAGGCCAAGGCCGGGCGGGTGGCGGGCGAGGTGACCCTGAAATGCGTCGAGCTGGCCGGCGCCCTGGGCTATGGCGAGGATGAGCTGCTTGAGAAGTGGGCGCGCGACTCGAAGATCCTCGACATCTTCGAGGGCACCCAGCAGATCCAGCTGCTGATAGTGGCGCGGCGCCTGCTGGGCAAGAGTTCGAGTGAATTAAAGTAGCGGACCAGCCGTTCTGTTCTGACTTGTTTTAAGCAGTCCCTTTTGCCCCGCCTTGGCGGGGCTTTTTTGTGGCGTCTACAGGCCTTGCTGGCTTAGCCAGTCTTTCCAGCGAATGCGCTCTTCGCGCACCAGCCAGCCATCCTGAGGCGCGAAACTTTCCGCCAGCCACAGGCCGCGGGTGCTGGCTGGCAGCAGCTGGCCGCGCTTGAGGGTCAGCAGCTCGGCGCTCGGGTGGCCCTGTTCGAGCGGCAGCAGAAACAGGTCGGGGCGTGCGCGATTGAGGCGGGCGACCAGCTGGCCGTCCTCCAGATGCTCATCGACATGCAGCAGGCTTAGCTGCTTGATCTCCCTGGGCAGCTGCAGGTGCAGGTCGTACACCAGCTGCAGCGAGGCGGTCGGCAGGTGCACGTAGGCGCGCGGGCGTTCCAGCAGCTTGAGGCTGCCGCATTGCACCGCACGCGCGGCGCCGGACAGCGGGCTCAGGCTGAAGTGGGCGGTTTCCCGGTAACGCAGGCTGGTTTGGTAGGGCGTAGGCAGCCAGGTGTCACCGAAGCGCCCGCTGAGCCAGCCTTCCGGGGTTTCCAGCAGGCATTCTTCGGCCACTTCCTGGAGCGCGGTGAGCAGCGGCAGATTGAGTTCGTGGGCCGGTACGTAGCCGGAGATCAGCTTGAGCACCACATCGCCGCGATCGGCGCGGCGCTGGCGCACCAGTACCCAGTAATCGCGGCCCTGCCAGCTGAGGGTCAGGCGCACCGATACGCCCAGGTTGGCCAGCTCCACGGCGAAGCGCTGGCTATCGGCGACCGTCACCGGTCGGCGCTTCTCCAGCATCTGGGCGAAGCTCAGCGGCCTACCCAGGCCCTGGTAGCACAGGCCGTCTGGCGTGGCCTCGACAAACAGTTGCAGGGTCTTGAAGCTGCTGGGGTCCTTGCGGATCAAGGTGCGCGGCATCTGGGCTCCTCTTCGTCAGCAGGTCTGATAGGGCAGGGGGCGCAGCGGCCGGGCAGGCCTGCTAGGCGATATCCTGGATGACCGCCTCCGCGATGGCGACATTCTGCGTCAGGTGCTCGGGATTGATGGTGCCGACAATAGCGCTGGTCACTGCCGGATGGGCGAAAATCAGCTCGAAGCTGGCGCGTACCGGGTCCTCTCCAGGGGCCAGGCAGGCATGGCCGCTGGCCAGGGCTTTTTTGATCAGGATGCCCTTGCCATGCTGCTCGGCATGGTCCAGTACCGGCAACTCGCCCTGTTCGCTGAGGTTGTAGGTGACCATGGCGCAGTCGCCTTGCTGGAGGGCCAGCAGGCCGCCCTCCACGGTCTTGCCGGAGAGGCCGAAGCCAC
>DASUOY010000257.1:0-7864 GCA_036276395.1 Pseudomonas sp. | reverse complement strand
CCAGGCGCTGAACTGCCAGGTGCTGGGGGAGAACGGCAAGCCGGTGATCCTGACCATGGGTTGCTACGGCATCGGCGTATCCCGCGTGGTGGCGGCCGCCATCGAGCAGAACAATGACGAGCGCGGCATTCTCTGGAACGACACCCTCGCCCCCTTCCAGATCGCCCTGGTGCCGCTGCGCTATGAAACCGAGATCGTGCGCGAGGCCACCGACAAGCTGTATGCCGAGCTGACCGCAGCGGGCTTTGAGGTGCTGCTCGATGACCGTGACAAAAAGACCAGCCCGGGCATCAAATTCGCGGACATGGAATTGATCGGCATCCCGCACCGCATCGTGGTCAGCGACCGCGGCCTGGCCGAAGGCAACCTGGAGTACAAGAGCCGCCAGGAAACCGAAGCCCAGGCAGTGCCGGTGGCCGACATCCTGTCCTATATCCAGGCCCGTATCAGTCACTGATCCCAACCCATTCAGCAAGAGCCAGCATGTTCAAGCGAAGCACCTTCACCCTCATTGGCGGCGCCCTCGGCGCCGCCTTGCTGCTCAGCGGCTGCGCCAACCAGCTGCCGCAACGCAGCGAACACGAGGAACGTATCGAGCGCAAAATGCTCGATCACAGCCTGCAGATCGATGTTGGCGAACCGCGGGTACTGGAGTTGCCGCAACGCCGTGTGCGGGTGCATGAGCAGAAGTCATTCGAGGTCAGCGTCTTCGAAGTGACCCGCCGCTATGACCGCTACACCCCCTACCAGCCTTGGCGCGAGCTGTATGAAGTGCCACTCGGCGCCCTGGCCGTTGTCGGCGGCATCAGCGCCAATGCACTGAACGTGGTGCTGCTTGGCAGCCTGCCGGACAGCGCGACCAAGGACTGGATCAGCTATGGCTTCGCCGGGCTCAACCCCTTTATCAACGTGGAGTCCAACGGCCGCTCGCAGCAGAACCTGGCCAGCCTCGACGAACGTCGCCTGGAAACCCGCACCGAGTACTCCAGCCTGCCCTGGGCCGAGCGCCTGGTTCAGGTCAAGGCCGGCGAACAGGAGCATGAGCTGCTGACCGACCGTAATGGCATCTTGCGTCTCAACTTGCTCGACAGCCCCTTTGCCGAGCAGGACGTTACACGCATCGCCACCCTGCTGCTGAATGTGCAGGATGACCAGGGCTCGGCCCGCGCCGACGCCTCATTACTGGTCAGCCGCACCCTGCGCGGCAAGCTGCAGGAAGCCCACGAGCTGATTTACGACGACCTGGAAGACGACGACGTCGCGCAGTGGGTACATAGGGTCAAGCGCCTGTCGGAACTGGGCCTGGAAGAGGAAGCCAGTGAACTGGAGCAGAGCCTGATCGAACTGACCCGCAACGATCCAGAGCTGCAGAAGATCTTCCTGCAGGCGCTGACCCAGGATGCCGGCCGCCTGGTCGCCGATCCGGGTAACGACTAGCCCCCTGCCCATTGCTGGGCTTGCCGGCCGGCCCCCCAAAAACGCCTTTGCAACAGATGGCGGCGACATAACCAACGCCACCGAACAGAGCGCAGTCACCTAACGGCGCACCACAAAGCCGGCAATGCCCTGCAGCGGCTGCTCATGCAACTCAAGCTCGCTAACCTCGGCATTGCGCGGGCCCTGCTCCAGCCAAACCGCCAGCGCCCGTACGGCACTCTCCTCGCCTTCGAATAACACCTCGACGCGCCCATCCTGCAGATTGCGCACCCAGCCATCGAGGTCCAGTTGCTCGGCCTGCTCGGCAGTGCTCTGGCGAAAGTACACGCCCTGGACCCGACCGCTGACATAGGCATGCACACAGATGCGCTTCATGACATTACTCCTTCATCCCCAGGGCCTGTAAGCGGGCGCTGAGACCGGCCGCGCTCTGCTCACCGAGCAAACGCTCGCGCAAGCGCCCCTGCGGATCGACTATATAGGTGACCGGCAGCACCTCACTGCGCGGCAGCTGATAGCGCGGCGCCGGATCCTGGGCCAATACACTGAACTCGATCCCCAAGGCCTCTGCGGAGCGACTCAACTGCGCCCCCTGCAAGCCATCGAAGTTGACCCCCAGCACCTGCACTGGCCGGTTCTTCAACTGTTGCGCCAAGGCATTCAGCTCAGGAATCTCGCTGCGGCAGGGGGCGCACCATTCGGCCCAGTAATTGATCACCAGCCACTGGTCTTCCAGGCGTTCAACCGCTACCTTTCGTCCATGCTGATCGACACCCATATCCTCAGCACAACCGGCCAGAATCAGCCCCACGCCCATGCTTGCAACAGTACGAATGACTGCCTGGAACCACTTTCCCACGCATTCGCTCCTCGATGACCAAGGTTGATATGACATTAGACGCCCTGCGCCTGGAAGTGCCGGACATACTGGAGGAACACAGCGCCCCGCTGGCCGACCTCAATGAACAACTGGCCCAGGCGCGCCTACAGGCGCCAGAACACGGGCTGCAGCTGATGCTCGGCCTGCTGTTCCGACTTAACCGCAGCGCCACGACCTTACTCGAAAGACAGCGCGCGCTGCAAAGCTTCAGCGATACATACCGCCACTACGCGCTGGCCTACCCAGCGGATAAGGCACCGCCCGCCCTGTTTCTGCGTCTATGCAGCGAGCTGGCGATTGGCTTCAAGCGCCTGCTGCTGCAAATCCTCCAGGGGCGCCAACCCTCGCGCCCACACCTGGCCTGGTGCCTGTATATGGCCCAGTACTTCCTGGTGCAGAACCTGTTGCGCCATTACCAGCTGTATCAGGAGCCCACTCCCAGCCTGTGGCGCGACAGCCACCAGCTGTACTGGATTGCCGAGCATCAGGATTGCCTCGACGAGTCCGTCGCGGCGGCTTTTCAACCCGCGCCGGCAAGCACTCTGCGCGGCCTCTATCAGCAGATGCTGCTGCTCGCCTTGAGCAACCCCTTCCACCTGGCCGAAGGCGAGTGTTCGCTGCTGTTTGCCGCGCTGTCGCCCCTGGCCGATTTGCCACGCCTGCTGCCCTGGGATGATGAGGACGATCTCGACGGACCCAGTGTCGACCTGACGGCCGCTCAACCCTGGCTGAACCCGGAACAAATTGACTCCGCCAGCCATGAACACCTGCGCCGTTTCGAGTTGGGCGCCCTGCTGATTGCCCTGCATGAACCCGCCCCGCTGCAGAGCGACGCAGCGCAGCACTTGCTCAAGCGCGTGCAGCAACACTGGCTGGGCCGCCAGCCGCGCCGCCACCCGCGCACGGCCCAGGCCAGCGAGTGCAACCTGGTGATTGGCCTACCGACCATCCATGCCCAGCTGCTGGAACAACGCCCCGCACGCATGGCCGCGCAGATACTCGATGCCAGCCCTGGCGGTGCCCGGCTGCTCTGCGAGCAGAACTCGGCCACGCAACTATCCATTGGCCAGCTGGTACTGCTGCTGACCGGCAGCGACACGCCAACCCTGGCCCTGGTGCGCTGGCGCCATCTCAATAGCACGGGCCTACATCTGGGCCTGCGCTACTTGAAAGGCCTGCCACGCCCCGTCTGGCTGCGCCGCACACCCAGCGCGCAGACCCACGCCGGCATCCTGCAAAGCACGCCCGCGCCCGGCAACGGCTGGCATCACGGCTTATGGCTGCCCAACGGGCAATTCGGCGAGGGCGAAAATATCTGGCTGCAACTGGCCAACGTCAACCATCAGGCAGCCCTGACGCTGCCAGCCGCCAACCTCGGTAGCACGGCGGTGGCCCGCTATCCGATGCAACTGGCATAAATCGCGGAAAATGCGAGAGCGGTCACGCCGAACGCCCTCCGGGCGCACAGTTTTGGCGCACCAGCCAGGCTTATAATTTTTTCGCATTCATGCTTGCTGCGATCTGTTATCAGCCTGGAAAGACGCCCATGACCCAAGCCCACGACAAGTTGATTGGCCCAGTTCCCTCCGCAATCGTTAACCAGGCGCGCATGCAGGTCACCCGTTATGAAGGGCGCATCGCCGAGTTCAATGTAGCCGCCTGGCTACAGCTGCCAGGCCTGGCCAATCTACCGGTGTCCCTGCTGATCAGCTACCGCGACGGCGAGGGCCGCCGCGAAGTGATGGTCGATCATGGCAAGGTCAGCCAACACAACAAGATTCTGCTGTCCGGCGTGGCGCGCCTGCCGGTCAAGCAGCAAATAGAAGACATGCAAGTGCGCCTGCGTTCTGCAGTACCGCCGCACACCCTGCTAGTCGAAGAGCTTTTTGTGCAAGCAGTTGAACTGGCCCAGGGCAATAGCCGCCAAGCGACAGCCTGAAGCGACACGTCTTTCAGCCAAAACCCCGCACCTTGGCGGGGTTTTGCATTTAACCTGACAGACCGCTGGCCTGGGCGTCCTCAGGCTGGGAAGTACAAGAGGCCTGCTCGGCCTCGGCTGACTCCTGCGGCACCAGGGATTGCGGCCAGCGGCTGAAATTCAGGCCGGTAATCCGGTTGAGCCGCTCCAGCGCCTCTTGCGGGTCGCGCTGATACAGGTAAATCACCTTGCCTTTACTGGCTGTCATAACGCTCTTCACACTCCGCCAATCCCTGCCCTGCTGGCCATCTGCCTGCAACTCTCTAAGAGATTGCCAGAAGCGTGCCAGCCTCCTTTGCCCAACGCCTGCGTACCCCACTCGCCTCGCAGCCAACACAATCCTCACGGCAACGCCGCATACTGACGCTTTTTGTCACCCTACTTGGCTGAATCGGTCCCTGGATGCAGCCAAGTTGCCAGGCTATCGCCGAACAGGGCCAGCTGCTGCTCATGCAACCGGGTCAAACCATCCCGCAGCGCCGGATACCAAGGCTCATCGAGCTGCTCCGGCAACTGGGTCAAGCGCGGCAATGGCCAGGGGCTGCGGCTGAGCAACTGGGCCAGGCTGTAATGGCTCAAGTCGCGACTCAGCACCCAGGCGCCGGCACCGGTGGGCGCAACCAGTTGCTGCTGTTCAAGAAACTCCAGCACCTCTTCCCATTCGTGCTCGGCCAACAACCAGCCCTGGCGCTGCACATCCCGCAGGCGCACCTTGAGGCCCGACTGCTGGCGCTCATGGAACACCCGCAGCACCCCCAACACCACCAGCAGGCGCGGCACCGCGCGCTGCCGCCACTGATGCGAGGAACCCAGATTGCACACCACCTCCGCGCCAAACAGCACGATCAACCAGGACAGATAGATCCACAGCAGAAACAGCGGCACCGTGGCAAAAGCCCCGTAGATCAGCTGATAGCCCGGGAAAAGCCGCACATACAGACCAAACAGCATCTTCGCCACCTCAAACAGCACGGCAGCGAACAGGCCCCCCAGCAACGCATGGCGGAGCGGCACTTGGGCATTGGGCACAGTGGCATAGAGCAGGGTAAAGGCCGCCACACTGAATAGCAGCGGAGTGAATTTCAGCAGGGTTTGCACCCCCAGCAAGGCATCGGGCCCGGAAATCAGCGACAACGAGGCGATATAGGTGCTGATAGCAAAACCACCGCCGAGCAAAATCGGCCCCAGGCTGAGGATTGCCCAATACAGCAGAAAGCTGGTGACGCCACGACGAGGCTGGCGTACGCGCCAGATGGTATTGAAGGCTTTTTCTATGGTTACCAGCATCCAGAACGCCGTGGCCGCCAACACCAGCACGCCGATCCAGGTCAGCTGGCGCGCCTGGGTGGTGAAGTCACGCAGGTACTGCTGCAGGGTTTCCCCCGCCGAAGGCACGAAATTGCGGAAGATAAAGCTCTGGATCTGCTCGCCGGTATCCTGAAAAGCCGGAATGGCCGAGAGCATGGAGAAGGTAACGGTCATCATCGGCACCACGGCGAACAGCGTGGTGTAGGTCAACGCCGCGGCATTGTTGCCGCCGCGATCGGCGAGAAAACGCTGCCAGAGAAAACGCCAGAACTCCCATAGGTTGATAACGCGCTGACGCATGCCCTCTCCTTAGCCCTTCGCACACCAAGCACCCGCTTCAGACGCAGGCGTAGGCGCAGTTAGCGGTTAGAATAGCCGCCATCGAAAGCAACAAGCGACCCCCGCATATGACCGACCTCAGGCTCTACCATAACCCGCGCTGCTCAAAATCCCGCAGCGCCTTGCAATTGCTGGAAGAACGCGGCCTGACGCCGAGCATAGTGCGCTATCTGGAAACCCCGCCCGATGCCGCACAATTGCAGGAGCTGCTGCGCAAACTCGGGCTCAGCCCGCGCCAGTTACTGCGCAGCGGTGAAGAGGAGTACCAGCAACTCAACCTGGCCAACCCGGCATTGAGCGACGCCCAGTTGATCGAGGCCATGGTCAGCCATCCAAAACTGATCGAGCGTCCGATCCTGGTAGCCGGGGATAAAGCCGTGGTCGGTCGGCCGCCGGAGAAAGTCCTGGAGATATTGCCGTGAGCGCGCCCTACATTCTGGTGCTGTATTACAGCCGCCATGGCGCCACCGCGGAAATGGCCCGGCAAGTGGCCCGCGGCGTGGAAATGGGCGGCCTGGAAGCACGCTTGCGCACCGTGCCGGCGGTGTCCAGCGAATGCGAAGCCGTCGCGCCCAGTATCCCGACCGAGGGCGCGCTCTACGCCAGCCTCGATGAACTGAAAAACTGCGCCGGCCTGGCCCTTGGCAGCCCGACACGTTTCGGCAATATGGCCGCGCCGCTCAAGTACTTTCTCGATGGCAGCAGCAGCCTGTGGCTGACCGGTGGCTTGGTGGGCAAGCCCGCCGGGGTGTTTACCTCCACCGCCAGCCTGCATGGCGGCCAGGAAACCACCCTGCTGTCGATGATGCTGCCCCTGCTGCACCACGGCATGCTGATCACCGGCCTGCCCTACAGCGAGTCGGCGCTGCTGGAAACCCGCGGCGGCGGCACGCCCTACGGTGCCAGCCACCATGCCGGCGCCGATGGCAAGCGGCCCCTGGATGAATATGAAATAACCCTGTGCCGCGCCCTTGGCCAACGCCTGGCGCAGACCGCCCGCCAACTGGAGAACAACCATGGCTAGAGCGCCCAAACCCTTGCCCTCGATCGAGTGGCTAAAACCGCGCCTGAGCATCAGCCGCGCCATCAGCCTGCTCAGTTTTTTCGCCCTGGCCGGCCTGTTGCTGGCGTGGAACCTGCTGTTTGCCGAGATTCCCGGCAAACAGCTGCTCTGGGTGATCCTCGCCATGCAACTCGCACCCCTGCTGCTGCTGGCACCCGGCATGCTGCTGGGTAACGCCCGCGCCCATGCCTGGGCCTGCTTTGTGGTCAACCTATACTTTATCCAGGGAGTGCTGGCGGCCTTCGATCCGTCCAAGGCTCTGTACGGCTGGCTGCTGACATTGCTCAGCCTGAGCCTGTTCTGCGCCGCGCTGATGTTTACCCGCTGGCGCTTTCAGTACGACCGCAAGCTGGCCGGGGAATAACCGCGAATACAGCCCTGCCAGGCGGCCAATGTTCTGACTATGCCCCGCAAGGTTCAGCAATTGTTCTGGGGGGTTAAAGGCGGATTTGAAGCCTCGCGAGCGAAGAGCAGGCATGGCGAAGTACGGGCTAAAAGCGGTTTTTACCAGCCGAGAGTGGCTTTTAGAAAGGGAATGGTCAGCTTGCGCTGCGCCTGTAGGGAGGCCTGATCCAGCCGTTCGAGCAATTCGAACAGCGCGCTCATGCTGCGCTCGCCACGAGTGAGGATAAAACGCCCGACCTCATCGCTCAGGTGCAGGCCCCGCCGCGAGGCGCGTAGTTGCAGGGCGCGCAACTTGTCCTCATCGGACAGCGACTGCAACTGGAACACCAGCGCCAGAGTCAGGCGCGAGTGCAGATCCGCCAGCTTGATGGGCAGCTCGCGCGGCGAGGTACCGGCCGCCAGCAGCAGGCGCCGCCCGGAATCGCGCAAACGGTTAAACAGGTGGAACAGCGCC
>DASUOY010000256.1:0-2842 GCA_036276395.1 Pseudomonas sp. | reverse complement strand
AGATTGCAGGATTTCCAGGCGATAAGGGCCGATCTTCAGGCATACGGCGCTGTCAGGGATGCTTTCCAGTGCTTCGGTAATCAGGCCGTTGAGGGTCTTGGGGCCATCGCAGGGCAGGTGCCAATCCAGCGCTTTGTTGATTTCGCGGATATAAGCGGCGCCATCGATTACCTGGGTGCCGTCTTCCTGGGGATGAATATCCGGGCTGCGCAGGCTGTCCTGGTTGCTGAAGTCGCCGACGATTTCTTCGAGGATATCTTCCAGGGTGACGATGCCGATCACGTCGCCGTATTCGTCGACGACGATGCCGATCCGGCGTTTCTGCTTCTGGAAATTGATCAGCTGGGTCGACAGCGGCGTGCCTTCGGGGACGAAGTAAGGCTCGTTACAGGCCGCCAGTAACGCCTCTTTGCTCAGCTGGTTGTTGCTCAGCAGGCGGGCGACCTGGCGCATATGCACTATGCCTTCGATCTGATTGATGTCGGTGCGAAATAGCGGCAGGCGCGTGTGGGTGGTCGTGGTCAGCTGATTGATGATGCTCTCGATGTCGTCTTCCAGGTCGATACCGGTGACTTCATTGCGCGGGATCATGATGTCGTCCACCGTCACCCGTTCCAGATCGAGAATGCCGAGCAGCATGTCCTGACGATTTTTCGGCAGCTCATGGCCAGACTCACGCACCACGCTGCGCAGCTCTTCGGTGGTCAGGCTGTCATTGGCCTTACTGGCGGGGTCGATGCCGAGCAGTCTGAGCAGGCCGTTGCTGATCCAGCCAAGCAGGACGACCAGTGGATAGAACAGCTTGAGCAGCACGAGTAGAGGCAGGCTGAACGGATAGGCCACCGCTTCCGGGCGCAGTGCCGCCAGGGTTTTGGGGGTGATTTCGCCGAAAATCAGCAGCGCCAGGGTCAAGCCGATGGTGGCAATGGCGATTCCGGCTTCGCCCCAGAGTTGCAGGGCCAGTACGGTGGCGATGGAGGAGGCGAGGATATTGACGAAGTTGTTGCCGATCAGAATGGTGCCGAGCAGGCGGTCCGGGCGGCTGAGCAGGGTGCTGACCCGTTTTGCGCCGCGATGGCCTTCCTTGGCCAGGTGGCGCAGGCGATAGCGGTTAAGGCTGAGGATGCCGGTTTCCGAACTGGAGAAGAATGCCGAGCAGAGCAGCAGGAAAACCAGCAGGCCGAACAGGAAACTGGGGTGTACGTTGTCCACGGAGGGGTCTCAGATATGCAGGATAAATTCGCGGACCAGCTTGCTGCCAAAATAGGCCAGCATCAGCAGGCAGAAGCCTGCCAGGGTCCAGCGAATCGCTTTGTGCCCGCGCCAGCCGAGTTGGTGGCGGCCCCACAGCAGCACGGCAAAAACCACCCAGGCAAAGCACGAGAGGATGGTTTTGTGCACCAGGTGCTGGGCAAACAGGTCGCTGATAAATAGGGCGCCAGACAGCAGCGACAGCGACAGCAAGAGCCAGCCGGCCCAGAGAAAACCGAACAGCAGGCTTTCCATGGTCTGCAATGGGGGAAAGTTCTTGATCAGCCCGGAGGGGTGTTTGTGCTTGAGCTGGTGATCCTGCAGCAGTACCAGCAGCGACTGCAGCACGGCGATGGTGAGCATGCCGTAGGCGGTGATCGACAGCAGGATATGCGCCAGTATGCCCGGGGCTTCATCTATCGCCTGGCTGGTGCCGCTGGGCATAAATTGGGCGAGCAGAACGGTGACAAAACCCAGGGGGAACAGCAGCAATAGCAGGTTTTCCACCGGTATGCGGGCGCAGGCCAGCAGCGTCAGCAGAATAACGGCGGCGGCAATCAGGCTGGCGGCCTTGAAGAAGTCGAGAACCAGGCCGCTGCCATCGAACATCTGCAGCGACAGGCTGGCGCCGTGCAGCAGCAGCGCCAGTGTGCCGAGTGCAACCAGCAGGCGCTTGTTGGTGGTGCTGCGCTGTTGCAGGCGCAGGCCTTGGTAGAGGGCGGCTCCCGCGTAGAGGCAGGCGGCGGCGAGACTGGGTAGCAAAGGGTGCATAAATCCTTGTCAGGCAAACCCGAAAGGCGGCCAGTGTGGCATACAACCCGTGCGCCACGAAAGCGTCTGGCGGTGTCGGCCAGGGTATGTTCAGCCGGCCTTGGCTTGGCGCAGCCGACAAAGATACGTCAACAGCGGCTTAAGTCTTCGCTATAATCCGCCGCCTGTTGCAAGCCCACCCTCGGCTCGGCTGAGCCTGAAAGGAACGTGCATGTTCGAAAATCTGACTGACCGCCTCTCACAGACCCTGCGCAATGTTACTGGCAAGGCCAAGCTGAGCGAAGACAACATCAAGGACACCCTGCGTGAAGTGCGCATGGCCCTGCTGGAGGCCGATGTCGCCCTGCCGGTGGTCAAGGACTTCGTCGAGCGCATCCGCGAGCAGGCCCTGGGCCAGGAGGTCATGAAGGCCCTGTCCCCCGGCCAGGCCTTCGTCAAGATCGTCCATGACGAGCTTGTGCGCACCATGGGCGAGGCCAACGAGTCCCTGAACCTCCATGCGGCCCCGCCCGCCGTCATCCTGATGGCGGGTTTGCAGGGGGCGGGCAAGACCACCACTGTCGGTAAGCTCGCACGCTATTTGCGGGAGCGCGAGAAGAAAAAAGTGCTGGTTGCTTCCGCCGACGTCTACCGTCCCGCAGCCATCCGTCAGCTCGAGACCGTGGCGGGCGAGGTGGGCGCGCTCTTTTTCCCGTCCACGCCGGACCAGCATCCGGTTGACATCGCCAGGGGCGCCATCGCCGACGGCAAGCTCAAGTTCGCCGATGTGGTCATCATCGACACCGCCGGCCGCCTCGCCATCGACGAAGAAATGATGGAC
>DASUOY010000255.1:0-3654 GCA_036276395.1 Pseudomonas sp. | reverse complement strand
CCGGGCGCCCGGACTGGTGCATCTCGCGCCAGCGCAACTGGGGGGTGCCGATCCCGTTCTTCCTGCACAAGGCTACGGGCGAGTTGCACCCGCGCAGCGCCGAGTTGATGGAAGAGGTGGCCAAGCGCGTCGAACAGCAGGGCATTGAGGCCTGGTTCAAGCTGGACGCCGCCGAACTACTCGGTGACGAGGCTGCGAACTACGACAAGATCAGCGACACCCTGGACGTCTGGTTCGACTCCGGCACCACCCACTGGCATGTGCTGCGCGGCTCTCATCCGCTCGGTCACGCCAGCGGCCCGCGCGCCGATCTGTATCTGGAGGGCTCCGACCAGCACCGCGGTTGGTTCCATTCCTCCTTGCTGACCGGGGCGGCCATCGATGGCCATGCACCGTACAAGGAACTGCTGACCCACGGCTTCGTGGTCGACGAGAACGGCCGCAAGATGTCCAAGTCCCTGGGCAACGTGGTGGCGCCGCAGGAAGTGAATGACAGCCTGGGCGCCGATATCCTGCGTCTGTGGGTGTCGTCCACCGACTACTCCGGCGAGATGGCCGTCTCCAAGGTCATCCTGCAGCGCAGCGCCGATTCCTACCGGCGCATCCGCAACACCGCGCGCTTCCTGCTCTCCAATCTCAGTGGTTTCGATCCGGCGCAGCACCTGCTGCCGGCTGAAGATATGCTGGCGCTGGACCGTTGGGCAGTAGATCGCGCCTTGCTGCTGCAGCGCGAAATTGAAGAGGCCTACGACAGCTACCGCTTCTGGAACGTCTACCAGAAGGTGCACAACTTCTGCGTGCAGGAGCTGGGCGGCTTCTACCTCGATATCATCAAGGACCGCCAATACACCACCGCCGCCGATAGCGTGGCGCGGCGCTCCTGCCAGACGGCGCTGTTCCATATTGCCGAGGCGCTGGTGCGCTGGATCGCCCCGGTGCTGTCGTTTACCGCCGATGAGCTGTGGGAATACCTGCCGGGCGCGCGCAATGAGTCGGTGATGCTCAATGGCTGGTATCAGGGCCTGAGCGAGCTGCCTGAAGGCTTCGAGCTGGATCGTGCATTCTGGGAGCGGGTCATGGCGGTCAAGGTCGCGGTGAACAAGGAGATGGAGAACCTGCGTGCGGCCAAGGCCATCGGCGGCAACCTGCAGGCGGAAGTCACCCTGTATGCCGAAGACAGCCTGATCAGCGATCTGAACAAATTGGGTAACGAGCTGCGCTTCGTGCTGATCACCTCTACCGCCAGCCTGGCGCCACTTAGTGGCGCGCCGAACGATGCGGTGGAAACCGAAGTGCCAGGCCTCAAGTTGAAAGTGGTGAAGTCTGGCCATGCCAAGTGCGCGCGCTGCTGGCACCACCGCGAAGATGTCGGGGTAAACCCGGCGCATGCGGAAATCTGCGGTCGTTGCGTGGACAATATCGAAGGCGCGGGCGAGGTTCGTCACTATGCGTGATAACGGCATGCCTAAGGCCAGCCGTTTCGGACGCTTGACCTGGCTATGGCTAAGCCTGCTGGTGTTTGTGGTCGACCAGGCGAGCAAGTTCTGGTTCGACAACAACCTCAGCATGTACCAGCAGATTGTGATCATCCCCGATTACTTCAGTTGGACCCTGGCCTATAACACCGGGGCAGCGTTCAGCTTCCTGGCCGATGCGGCGGGTTGGCAGCGCTGGTTCTTCGCTGCCATCGCCGTGGCGGTCAGCGCGGTGCTGGTAGTCTGGCTCAAGCGCCTGAAACCCGAGGAAACCTGGCTGGCAGTGGCCCTGGCCTTGGTGTTGGGTGGCGCGCTGGGCAATCTGGTTGACCGCGTGCTATTCGGCCATGTGGTCGACTTTATTCTGCTGCACTGGCAGCACCGCTGGTATTTCCCGGCGTTCAATGTCGCCGATATGGCGATTACCGGCGGCGCGATTTTGCTGGCGCTGGATATGTTCAAAAGCGATAAGTCCGGAGAAGTAGCCCATGACTGATGTACGTATCGGCCCGGACAAGGAAGTTACCCTGCATTTCGCCCTCAAGCTGGATAACGGCGATGTGGTCGACAGCACCTTCGATAAAAAGCCCGCCACCTTCAAGGTGGGTGACGGCAACCTGCTGCCGGGGTTCGAGCAGGCCATCTACGGCCTCAAGGCTGGCGACAAGCGCAGCTTGCCAATTGCTCCCGAACAGGGCTTTGGCCAGGGCAATCCGCAGAATATTCAGGTGATGCCGCGTAGCCAGTTTGAGGGCATGGAGCTGTCCGAGGGCTTGTTGGTGATTTTTAACGATGCCGCCAATGCCGAGCTGCCTGGTGTGGTCAAAGCCTTTGACGACAGCCAGGTGACCATTGATTTCAATCATCCTCTGGCCGGCAAGACGTTGAGCTTCGATGTGGAGATTATTGAGGTCAAAGCGCTCTAAGTCTTTGGGCGCCTGCTTGCTGGCGCTTCTGGTTCGTGGTCCGGGTTGCTCCGGGCTGGTTGAAGCGTGGGGGCGTTAAGGCCCCGCGGTACACTGTCCATCCTCAGTTTTGCGCACGTCGAGATAACTGCCATGCATATCAAACTCGCCAACCCCCGCGGCTTCTGTGCCGGCGTCGACCGTGCCATCGAGATCGTCAACCGCGCTCTGGAAGTTTTCGGTCCGCCCATCTATGTGCGCCATGAGGTGGTGCACAACAAGTTTGTGGTCGAAGACCTGCGTTCGCGCGGCGCGGTATTTGTCGAGGAACTGGATCAGGTCCCGGATGACGTCATCGTCATCTTTAGCGCCCACGGCGTATCCCAGGCTGTGCGCAGCGAAGCCGAGCGCCGCGGGCTGAAGGTGTTCGACGCGACCTGCCCGCTGGTAACCAAGGTGCATATGGAAGTGGTACGTTACAGCCGCGAAGGGCGCGAATGCATCCTGATCGGCCACGCCGGTCACCCTGAGGTCGAGGGCACCATGGGCCAGTACGATGCCGGCAATGGTGGGGCGATATATCTGGTGGAGGACGAGGCTGACGTAGAGCGCCTGGTGGTGCGTGACCCGCAAGCCCTGGCCTTTGTTACCCAGACCACCCTGTCGATGGACGACACCAGCAAGGTGATCGACGCCCTGCGCGCCAAGTTCCCCGCCATCGGCGGCCCGCGCAAGGACGATATCTGCTACGCCACCCAGAACCGCCAGGACGCGGTCAAGCTATTGGCGGCTGAATGCGACGTACTATTGGTGGTCGGCAGCCCCAACAGCTCCAACTCCAACCGCCTGCGCGAGCTGGCCGAGCGTATGGGTACGCCTGCCTACCTGATCGATGGCGCCGAGGACCTCAAGCAGGAGTGGTTTGCAGGCGCTGCCGGCATCGGCATTACCGCCGGGGCTTCGGCCCCAGAGGTGCTGGTGCAGGGAGTGATTGAGCAGTTGCTCCAGTGGGGCGGTAGTGCTGCGCTGGAGATCGACGGGCGCCCAGAGAATGTGACCTTTTCGATGCCCAAGGAACTGCGGGTCAAACAGCTGTAACCGTGGCAGCGTTCTGCCAGGGAGCAGGCTTAGCAGGGCCCCGGCTCATCCTTCGCGCGGCGTAGTCGACCGCTGGCGTTTAACACCAAGCGCCTGACTGCTTGCTGGCCTGTCGCATGGCAGAGTGTCAGTGTGCCGGCCTGAAAACCACCGCCGATTAATTTGCTACTGCCCGA
>DASUOY010000254.1:0-3475 GCA_036276395.1 Pseudomonas sp. | reverse complement strand
GGCCATCGAGGCCATGCGCGCCGATGGCAGCTATGCGGCGATCTTTCAGCGCCACGGTCTGTAGCGAGCGGCGCGGCAGAACGCAGCGGCTACCCCTAGCGCAGATTTTCAAAGCGCTTGCGGTAAGCGCTGGGGGCCAGGCCGACCCGTTGCTTGAACAGGCGGCGGAACGAGTTGTCATCGGCGTAACCCACTTGCAGGGTGATCTGCTCGAAGCCTTGTTGGCTGCTCTCCAGCAGGAACTTGGCCTTTTCGATGCGCAGGTTCTGCAGGTATTCGATGGGGGTTTGCTCGGTGGCCTCTTTGAAGCGGCGGATAAAGTTGCGCATGCTCAAGCCGAATTCGTCGGCCACCTGCTCCATGACAATGCTCTGCGCCAGGCGCTTTTCCAGCCAGATCTGGATCTTGAGAATCTCGGCGTCTGTATGGTTTTTCTTGAAGGTGGTGCTCGAGTAAGGGGTCTGGCTGCGCCCGGCCACATCCACCAGCAGTTTCTTCGCGCATTCGGCGGCCAGCTGGGGCGAGGAAAATTTGCGGATCAGGTGCAGCAACAGGTCGCTGCCGCTGGTGGAGCCCCCCGAGCACAGCACCTGCCCGTCATCAGTCACGGTGCGCTCGGGTTGCAGTTTTACCTTGGGGAAGCTCCGCGCGAATTGCTCGCTGAACGCCCAGTGGGTGGTGGCGCAGCGGCCGTCCAGCAAGCCGGCCTGGGCGGTGACGAAGGCGCCGGTGCACATGCTGGCGATATAGCTGCCTTGCTGGTGCTGCTGTTGTAGCCACTCGACCATCCTGCCCAGGCCGGGGAGCACGGCCAGGATATTGAACATAAAGCCCGGCACTATGATCAGTTGTGGCTGCCGCACCTCGGCCAGGGCCTTGTCCGGGGTCAACCTCAGTCCGCCGGTGCAGGCGACGCTGTGGCCATCGATCGAGGCGGTTTCGATGTGAAACAGCGGTGCGTCGAGCTGGCCCTGGGCGGCGCCTTTTCTGGCCGCGTACTGGTGCAGGACATTGGCGGTTGCGAAGAACTCCAAGGGAGCGGCCACGCTGGTGGATGAGCAGTGATCGGCCATCAGAATGGTGACATGCATTGCGACTCCCCCTATCGATGCTCGCCGGCATCTGCGTAAAAATCGCATGTTATATGTCATTTCCGCCCATAGAGGCAGCCCTGCGCAATCTCTAGTCTGTGCCGATCAGCCATGACGCACGGGGATCGCCAGCATGAAACACGCCGCATACAGACTGTTTAAAAAGCCTTTTTTCGGGCGTTTCGTGCGGCCCTGGCGCTGGCCGGACAACGTCGAACAGAGCCAGTGGCAGCGCCTGAGTGTCGACAGCCAATCCGGGGCGCGCATCTCAGCGCTGCTGGCATCGGCGCATACGGCAGAGGCCAAGGGCGCGGTGTTGCTGGCGCATCCCATGGGCGTGGCGGCCAAGGGCTTCTGGATCAAGTACGGGCACGCCGAACTGCTGCGCCAGGCGGGCTATCACGTGATGCTATTCGACTTGAACGGCTTTGGCGAAAGCACCTCGACTACCATGGATTACCCGCTGGATGTAGTCGCCGCCGGCCTTGCCTTGCAGGCGCAGTACCCGGCATTGCCCGTGGCCGTGCTGGGCGCCTCCATGGGTGCGGCCATGAGCCTGTGCGCCCTGGCGCAGCCTGATCATCCGTTCAAGGTGGCGGTACTGGAATCGGCCTTTCCGACCCTGCTGCACTTCTGGTCGCGTTATCCCATTCCCAGGTTGGGCATCCAGCTGTCCAAGCTGCTGTATCCCGCCGGTGAGCGCAGCTTGCGCCCCACTCATGCCGCGCAGCGCCTGGTGGGCAGTCCCGAGCTGTTGCTGATCTACGGCGAGGCCGACGAGTTCACCCCGGTCAAGGATGGCAAGTTGCTATTGCAGGCCTTGCAGGGCAAGACCGCAACGGAGTTCTGGCAGGTGCCAGGGGCCACCCATACCCACGCCTATGCCGCCCAGCCCAAGGAGTATGCCGAGCGAGTCATAGGCTTTTTAGAGCGGCATTTGCAGGCGGAACGCCTGGCGTCCTGAACCAGTTTGTTGGTTGGAACACTCCCACATGCACAATTAAGGATGAACGATGAATTTTAACGATGCCATGCTGGCAGTACGGGCCAGCACTGCCCCCACAGTGATCATTCCCGAGCGGTGGGGGCAAGGCCGTGCCACCTTTGGCGGTATGCTGGCCGCCGTGTTGTTCGAGAAAGCGGCTGTGCAAGTGGCCCAGGATCGCCAGGTACGCTCCGTATTGCTGTCCTTTGTCGCGCCTGTTGCCCCTGGCGCGATGGAGGTGCAGGTAAAGCTGCTGCGCGAAGGCAAGGGCGCCACCCAGGTGCAAGCCACGGCTTATCAGAATGACCAAGTCTGTGCCGTAATGCTGGCCAGCTTTGGCGGCGACCGGGAGTCCATGCTGAGTGTGGTACCAGGCCAGGCGCCGGCTTTTGCCGCACCGGACGAGGTGCAGGCTTTTCCCTTTATTCCCGGCCTGACACCCGATTTCACCCAGTATTTCGATTACCGCTACACGCTGGGAAAGATGCCCTTTATGGGCTCTGAGCAAACTTCAATGGGCGGGTGGATCAAGCTGCGCGAGGACTCGCCGTCAGGCATTTCCGTGGCGGCACTCCTGGCCCTGCTGGATGCCTGGCCGCCGGCGGCGTTCAGCATGTTGAAAAAGCCCGCCTCCGGTAGTTCCTTGACCTGGGCCATCAGCTTTGTGGCGGTGCCGGATGAGTGCAGCGCCAATGATTGGTGGCAGTACCAGGCGGATATCCAAAGCTCGGCAAACGGTTACAGCCATATCGATGCCCGCCTGTGGGACAAGCATGGCCAGCTGGCCGTGCTGAGCAGGCAAAGCGTTAGCGTATTTGGCTAATAGGGCGCGGCGTTACTGCCAGCAGTTGCGCCCGCGGCCCTGCTGCTTGGCCTGATACAGGCGCATATAGGCCTGGTGCAGGACGCTTTCCAGATCGTCCGGGGCGCCCTGGAGGGCCTGTGTGTCAGTCACCCCACATGCGGATCAGGCGTTGGATGCACTCGTTGGTCTGCACGGCGAGGGCCTGATGGCGTTCGTCCTGGCCGAGATACAGGGGGACGGCCTGGAGCTTGGCGATCAGCTCGCGCTGGTCGGCGTCGCGGATACGGCTTTGAATCCAGCCCACCGCGGCGTGGCGCACGCCGCGGGTTACCGGCAGCACCTGGTGTAGATCTCCACAGGGGTAGAGCAACAGGCTGCCGGCCGGCAGCTTGAAGGTGAAGGTCTGTCCACGGCTGCGAATCTGCAGCTCGCCGCCGTCGTAACTGGCGGGGTCTTCGAGGAACAGGGTGTAGGCCAGATCCGTACGCAGCGTACCCATATAGGCGCTGTCGCTGTGCAGGCCGTAGGCCATGTCGGCCTCATAGCGGTTGATCAAGGGGCGGCCGACATGCCAGGGCATGGCGAAGGCCTGCA
>DASUOY010000253.1:0-2769 GCA_036276395.1 Pseudomonas sp. | reverse complement strand
CCGGCCGGGATACCGGCTTCCAGCGCCAGCTGGGCCATGCGAATGGCGGTCAGCGGCGACTTCTCGGACGGCTTGACGATCACCGAGTTACCGGTGGCCAGGGCCGGACCGAGCTTCCAGCAGGTCATGATCATCGGGAAGTTCCACGGCACGATGGCCGCGACCACCCCAACCGCTTCGCGGGTGACCAGACCCAGTTCGTCATGGGGAGTGGCGGCCACTTCGTCGTAAATCTTGTCCACCGCCTCACCGCTCCAGCGGATGGCACGGGAAGCACCCGGCACGTCGACGCCCAGGGAGTCGCTGATCGGCTTGCCCATGTCGAGGGTTTCCAGCAGCGCCAGTTCCTCGGCGTGCGCGTCCATCAGGTCGGCGAAACGGATCATCACGCGCTTGCGCTGCGCCGGCGCCATGCGCGACCAGACACCAGATTCGAAGGTGGCACGGGCATCACTCACCGCCAGTTCGGCATCGGCCAGGTCGCAGCTGGCGATCTGGGTCAGCAAGCGGCCATCCACCGGGCTGATGCACTCGAAGGTCGCGCCGGACACCGCCGCGCAGTATTCGCCGTGAATAAAAGCACGGCCTTCGATCTTCAGGTTCTTGGCGCGCTGCTCCCAGTCGGCACGAGTCAGGCTAGTCATTCGAGCATCCTCTATCGGTAAAAAGTGCCGCGGGCGGGCCGGCGGCACTGTCAATAATTCTGCAAGGCTTTAGTAAAGCCTCGTCCTGCCCGCAACACTAAACCAGAGACAGGGATATTTTCAATATTTTTGACACAAGGCGCTAAAACACCCTTGTCATGTTCGTTTTTTTAAACATAGACTGCGCAAAATCGTTCACTAACCCTTTATTTGCGCCTACGGGTGAGCATGATGACCAGCAACAACCCACAAGAAACGATCAGAAAAACAAACACACTCGACGATTTCTGGATGCCGTTCACCGCCAACCGTCAGTTCAAGGCCAAGCCGCGCCTGCTGGAAAGCGCCGAGGGCATGTACTTCACCGCCGACGACGGCCGCCAGATCCTCGATGGCACCGCCGGCCTGTGGTGCTGCAACGCCGGCCACGGCCGCCGCGAAATCACCGAGGCGGTGAGCAAGCAGATCGCCAAGCTGGACTTCGCCCCGACCTTCCAGATGGGTCACCCGCTGCCCTTCGAGCTGGCCAGCCGCCTGGCTGAGATCGCCCCGGCCGGGTTGAACAAGGTGTTTTTCACCAACTCCGGCTCCGAGTCGGCCGATACCGCCCTGAAAATCGCCCTGGCCTATCAGCGCGCCGTCGGCCAAAGCAGCCGCACCCGCCTGATCGGCCGCGAACTGGGCTACCACGGCGTCGGCTTCGGCGGGATCTCGGTCGGCGGCATGGTCAACAACCGCCGCGCCTTCCCGCTGCAGTTGCCGGGCGTCGATCACCTGCCGCATACCCTGGATGTTTCGCGCAATGCCTTCAGCAAGGGCCTGCCGGAATTCGGCATCGAGAAGGCCGACGAGCTGGAGCGCCTGGTCACCCTGCACGGCGCCGAGAATATCGCCGCGGTGATAGTCGAGCCCATGTCCGGCTCGGCCGGTGTGGTGCTGCCGCCAGTGGGCTACCTGCAACGCCTGCGCGATATCACCAAAAAGCACGGCATCCTGCTGATCTTCGATGAGGTGATCACCGGTTTTGGCCGCGTCGGCAAGGCCTTCGCCGCCCAGCGCTGGGGCGTCACCCCGGACATCATTACCACCGCCAAAGGCCTGACCAACGGCGCCATCCCCATGGGCGCGGTGCTGGTCGACGAAAAGATTTATGAGGCCTTTATGCAGGGCCCGGACGGCATCGAGCTGTTCCACGGCTATACCTATTCCGGCCACCCGGTGGCCTGCGCCGCCGCCCTGGCAACCCTGGATATCTATCAGCAGGAACAGTTGTTCGAGCGCAGCATCACCCTGGAAAACTACTGGCAGGACGGCCTGCACAGCCTGCGCGACCTGCCCAACGTGGTGGATATCCGCAGCGTCGGCCTGGTCGGCGGCGTGCAGCTGGCGCCGAGCAGCCAGGGCGCCGGCAAGCGCGGCTTCCAGGTGTTCGAACAGTGCTATCAGGACGACCTGCTGGTGCGCGTGACTGGCGATACCATTGCCATGTCGCCACCCCTGATAGTGGAAAAGGCACAGATAGACACCCTGGTGGCCAAGCTCGCCGATGCGATCCGCCAGGCCAACTAACCCAGCACGGAATGTTCAGATGAATATCGAAAAGATTGTCGACTTCGCCCAAGCCAACACCCCCGCCGAGCACTACCGTCCGGCACCGGAGAAAGTCCTCAAGGGCGATCCCGAGCAGAGCGTGCGCAACCATTACGGCAGCCCCTGCGGCCAGTTCAACGCGGGCATCTGGGAAGGCGCAGCCGGCCTCTGGACGGTCAGCTACAGCGAGCACGAATACTGCGAAATCCTCCAGGGCGTCTCGGTACTGCGCGACGCGGACGGCAACGCCAAGACCCTGCGCGCCGGCGACCGCTTCGTTATCCCGGCCGGGTTCCAAGGCACCTGGGAAGTGCTGGAAGCCTGCCGCAAGGTCTATGTGATGTTCGAGCAGGCCAAGGCCTGACACCCCATCCCATGTGTCACCCTTTAGCCCGCCTTGTGCGGGCTTTTTTTGTGGCCTGCCATCCCTGCGGGCCGTCGCTGCGCGACGTCAAAAAGTGCTCCTGGCACTTTTTTGTGGCCTGCCACCCCTCGCGCGCCCTGCAAGGCCGTCGCTGCGCGACGTTAACAAGCG
>DASUOY010000252.1:0-2199 GCA_036276395.1 Pseudomonas sp. | reverse complement strand
AGGCGGTCGGCCAGTACAGCACCGAGAGCACGCCGGGGAGGACCTGCAGGGTGGCGACGAAGGCGACTATGCCCAGGTTGGCCAGATCCTGCTGGGCGCCGAGCAGCAGGTAGAAGCCGTAGCCGGCCATGATGATGAAGGCGATCAGCGCGCGCCGCGTCCATTTCAGCCAGCGGTAGATATTGCCCTCGGCCGGCGGCTGGTACAGCGGCAGCACCACATGGTTGAGCACCATGCCCGACAGCGCCAGGGTGGTGACGATGATCAGCCCGCTGGAGGCCGACAGGCCGCCGACATAGGCGATCAGCGCCAGGGTCTGGCTATTGACCGCGATGCCCACGCCCAGGGTGAAGTATTCCGGGTTGGTGGTGGCGCCGAGCTTGAGACCGGCCCAGAGAATCAGCGGCACCGCCAGGCTCATCAGCAGCAGGAACAGCGGCAGGCCCCAACTGGCGCTGACCATGGCGCGCGGGTTGAGGTTCTCGGTAAAGGTCATGTGGTACATGTGCGGCATGACGATGGCCGAGGCGAAGAACACCAGCAGCAGGGTGCGCCAGGGGCCTTCCTGCAGCGGCGTGTGCAGGCTGGTCAAGGAGGCCTGGTTCTGCACCAGCCACTGTTGCAGGTCCTGCGGGCCGTCGAATACGCCATACAGGGCATACAGGCCGATCACGCTGATGGCGGTGAGCTTGACCACCGACTCGAAGGCGATGGCGAACACCAGGCCTTCGTGCTTCTCGCGGGTGGCGATATGGCGGGCGCCGAACAGGATGGTGAAGAGGATGATCAGCCCGCAATAGGCCATGGCCACCCGCTCCTGCACTGGCTCGCGGGTGAGGATGCCGATGGAGTCGGCCACCGCCTGGATCTGCAGGGCCAGCAGCGGCAGCACGCCGATCAGCATAAATACCGTGCTCAGGGCTCCGGCCCAGGTGCTGCGAAAGCGGAAGGCGAACAGGTCGGCAAGCGATGACAGCTGGTAGGTGCGGGTGATGCGCAGAATCGGATAGAGCAGCACCGGCGCCAGCAGAAAGGCCCCGGACACTCCCAGGTAGCTGGCGAGAAAGCCGTAACCGTACTGGTAGGCCAGGCCCACGGTGCCGTAGAAGGCCCAGGCGCTGGCGTATACGCCCAGCGACAGGATATAGGTCAGCGGGTGGCGGATGATCCAGCGCGGGATCAGGCCGTGTTCGCTGACCCAGGCCACGCCGAACAGGATAAGCAGGTAGGCGGCGCTGATCAGGATCAGCTGGCTCAGGCTAAAGCTCGTCAGCATCGCGTTGGCTCTGAAGGATAAAGGTGACGACTATTAGGATCAGCCACAGCAGGTAGGGCCGGTACCAGGCTCCGTTGGGGTCGATCCACCAGTCCATGATGGCCGGGGAGAACAGGTAGATCCCCACCACCAGGATCAGCACCAATCGATAGATATACATGGCGCATCTCTTCGCTTAATTGCCGGCGATGGTAACGGATGCGTGGCGCTCTGCGTAGGCTGGCTATTGCTCGGGCCGGTTGTGCCGGGAGGGTTTGGCTTTTCTTGTTTAATTGGTACTATCGTTCCAATTAAACAAGAAAAGCGTCGGAGATCGCCATGCGTCTTGCCCCTTATTCCCTGCTTGCCCTGTCCGTGCTGCTGGCCGGTTGTGGCGAACAGCAGCCGGTCGCCAACCTGGATTTCCAGAAAGCGCTGCAAACCCAGCTGATCAAGGCCAAGCCCGGCAGCGTGATCGAAATTCCGGCCGGCACCTACCAGCTCGACCGCAGCCTGAGCCTGAAAGTCAGCGGCGTGACCATCAAGGGCGCGGGCATGGACAAGACCATCTTGAGCTTCAAGGGGCAGAAGTCCGGCGCCGAAGGCCTGTTGGTGGATGCTTCGGATTTCACCATCGAGGATATCGCCCTGGAGGACAGCAAAGGCGATGCGCTCAAGGTGGTGGGCGGCAAGAACATCATCATCCGCCGTGTGCGCACCGAGTGGACCAACGGCCCGGCCACCGAGAACGGTGCCTACGGCATCTACCCGGTGCAGACCGAGAACACCCTGATCGACGGCGCGGTGGCCATCGGCGCCTCGGATGCCGGCATCTATGTCGGCCAGTCGCGCAACGTGGTGGTGCGCAACAGCCGCGCCGAGCGCAACGTCGCCGGTATCGAGATCGAAAACACCATCGACGCTGATGTCTACGATAACGTCGC
>DASUOY010000251.1:0-3869 GCA_036276395.1 Pseudomonas sp. | reverse complement strand
GCCTTGAGTTCGTGCACCTCGCCCTTGCGGATCAGGTCGGCGGCCAGTGGGGTATTGATCAACACCTCGATCACCGCGCGGCGGCCCTTGCCATCCGGGGTCGGGATCAGCTGCTGGGCCACGATGGCCTTGAGGTTCAGCGACAGGTCCATCCACACCTGCTGCTGCCGGTCGGCCGGGAAGAAGTTGATGATGCGGTCCAGCGCCTGGTTGGCGTTGTTGGCGTGCAGGGTGGCCAGGCACAGGTGGCCGGTTTCGGCGAAGGCCACGGCATGGTCCATAGTCTCGCGCGTACGCACCTCACCGATCAGAATCACGTCCGGCGCCTGGCGCAGGGTGTTTTTCAACGCCACCTCGAAGGACTCGGTGTCGATACCCACCTCGCGCTGGGTGACGATGCAGCTCTGGTGCTGGTGGATATATTCGATCGGGTCTTCGATGGAGATGATATGACCGCTGCTGTTCTTGTTGCGGTAGCCGATCATCGCCGCCAATGAAGTGGACTTACCGGTACCGGTGGCACCGACGAACAGCACCAGGCCGCGCTTGGTCAGGGCCAGTTGCTTCAGCACTTCCGGCAGCTTCAGTTCGTCCAGGGTCGGGATATTGGTTTCGATGCGGCGCAACACCATGCCCGCCAGGTTGCGCTGGTAGAAGGCGCTGACCCGGAAGCGCCCAATGCCCCGGGCGCTGATGGCGAAGTTGCACTCGTGGTTCTCGGCAAAATCGCGGCGTTGCTGCTCGTTCATCACCGAGTGCACGGTCTCGCGGGTCTGTTCCGGCGACATGGGCATCTTGGTGATGGGCATGATCTTGCCGTTGACCTTCATCGACGGCGGCACCCCGGCCGTAATAAACAGGTCGGAGCCGCCCTTTTCCACCATCAGGCGCAGCAGTTTCTCGAATTCCATGGGTTGTCTCGCCCGTCAGCATCACGCGTTTTCGCCAAGACCAGCAGTTGGCGTGTGTCTCGCCGCTGATCTGCACCCGATGGCCTGGGCCGTCGGGTGTACTTGATTAGAAATTTTCCGGCGTCTTGGCCTTCTCGCGAGCCGCATCGCGGCTGACGATGCCCTTGGTTACCAGGGTCTTCAGGCAGGAGTCCAGGGTCTGCATGCCCAGCGAGCCGCCGGTCTGAATCGCCGAATACATCTGCGCCACCTTGTCCTCGCGGATCAGGTTACGGATCGCCGGGGTGCCGATCATGATCTCGTGGGCCGCCACCCGACCGCCGCCGATCTTCTTCAGCAGGGTCTGGGAGATCACAGACTGCAGGGATTCGGACAGCATCGAACGGACCATGGACTTTTCTTCGGCGGGGAACACGTCGACCACCCGGTCGATGGTCTTGGCCGCCGAGGTGGTGTGCAGGGTGCCGAATACCAGGTGGCCGGTTTCCGCGGCGGTCAGCGCCAGGCGGATGGTCTCCAGGTCGCGCATCTCGCCTACCAGGATGATGTCCGGGTCTTCACGCAGGGCCGAACGCAGGGCTTCGGAGAAGCCCAGGGTGTCGCGGTGCACCTCACGCTGGTTGACCAGGCACTTCTTCGACTCGTGGACGAATTCAATGGGGTCTTCGATGGTCAGGATATGGTGGTACTTGTTGCTGTTGAGGTAGTCGAGCATGGCCGCCAAGGTGGTCGACTTGCCCGAGCCCGTGGGCCCGGTAACCAGCACCAGGCCGCGCGGCACGTCGGTGATCTTGCGGAATACCTCGCCCATGCCAAGGTCTTCCATGCTCAGCACCTTGGACGGAATGGTCCGGAACACCGCGCCAGCACCGCGGTTCTGGTTAAAGGCGTTGACCCGGAAACGCGCCACGCCCGGCACCTCGAATGAGAAGTCGGTCTCGAGGAATTCCTCGAAATCCTTGCGCTGCTTGTCGTTCATGATGTCGTAGATCAGCGCGTGCACCTGTTTATGGTCCAGTGCCGGCAGATTGATTCGCCGCACATCGCCGTCGACCCGGATCATCGGCGGCAGACCAGCGGAGAGATGCAGGTCCGATGCACCTTGCTTGGCGCTGAAGGCAAGCAGCTCAGTGATATCCATGGGACTCCCTAATGACAAGCAAGCAGGTAGAATGCCGCAAACCCCAGGCGGCGGGCGCAGGTAATGTCCACGATAGCAGAGAATATTGCAAAGGTCGGAGCGCGCATCCGTGAGGCGGCGCAAGCCTCGGGGCGCGATTGTGCAGGCATTGGCCTGCTGGCGGTGAGCAAGACCAAACCGGCCTCCGCCATTCGCCAGGCATTTGCCGCTGGCTTGTCCGAATTTGCCGAAAACTACCTGCAGGAAGCCCTGGAAAAGCAGGCCGAACTCGCCGACCTGCCACTGACCTGGCACTTTATCGGCCCCATTCAATCGAACAAGACCAAGCCGATTGCCGAACACTTCAGCTGGGTGCATTCGGTGGATCGTCTGAAGATCGCCGAACGCCTGTCGGCCCAGCGCCCCAGCCACCTACCGCCACTGAATATCTGCCTACAGGTCAATATCAGCCTTGAGCCCAGCAAATCCGGCTGCCTGCCCGAAGATCTGCCGGCCTTGGCCCAGGCGGTGAGCGAACTGCCCAACCTGCGCCTGCGCGGCCTGATGGCCATTCCCGAACCGACCCAGGATGTGGCGCAACAACATGCCGCCTTTGCCCGCCTGCGCGAGCTGCAAAACAGCCTGCAGCTGGACCTCGACACCCTGTCCATGGGCATGAGCGACGATATGCCCGCGGCCATCGCCGAAGGGGCGACCTGGCTGCGCATTGGCACCGCCCTGTTCGGTGCCCGTGACTACCCCAACAGCTGATTGAACTTGCCCGCACTTTATTAAGGAAGCCCGTTATGACCACTCCCCGCATTGCCTTTATCGGTGCCGGCAATATGGCCGCCAGCCTGATCGGCGGCTTGCGTGCCCAGGGCGTCGAGGCCGGCGCCATTGCCGCCAGCGACCACGGAGCCGAACAACGCGCCAAGATCAGCGCCGACTACGGCATCGCCACCTATGCCAGCAACGCCGAGGCCATCCAGGGCGCGGACCTGATAGTGCTGGCGGTCAAACCCCAGGTGATGAAAGCGGTATGCCTGGAGCTGGCGCCGCATCTCAATGAGCAGCAACTGCTGGTGTCGATCGCCGCCGGCATCAGCTGCGCCAGCCTGGAAAACTGGCTGGGCCCGCGCGCCCTGGTACGTTGCATGCCCAATACCCCGGCACTGCTGCGCCAGGGCGTCAGCGGCCTCTATGCCAATGCACGGGTTTCAGCAGAGCAGCGCCAGCAGGCCGAGCAACTGCTCAGCGCCGTCGGCCTGGCCCTGTGGCTGGACCAGGAAGAACTGATCGACGCGGTCACCGCGGTGTCGGGCAGCGGCCCGGCGTATTTCTTCCTGCTGATGGAAGCCATGACCGCGGCCGGCACAAAGCTCGGCTTGCCCCAGGCCACCGCCGCGCAACTGGCCCAGCACACCGCCCTCGGCGCCGCACGCATGGCTTGCGAAAGCACAGTGGACGCCAGTGAACTGCGCCGCCGGGTAACCTCCCCTGGCGGCACCACCGAGGCGGCGATCAAGACCTTCCAGGCCAATGGCTTCGAGGCCCTGGTCGAACAAGCCCTGAACGCTGCCGCCAACCGCTCGGCCGAGCTGGCCGAACAACTGGGTCAATAAGGAATCCACCATGATCGGACTCAATACTGCGGCGGTTTATATCCTGCAAACCATCGGCAGCCTGTACCTGCTGGTGGTGCTACTGCGCTTTATCTTGCAGCTGGTGCGGGCCAACTTCTACAACCCGCTGTGCCAGTTTATCGTGCGCGCCACCCACCCCCTGCTCAAGCCGCTGCGCCGGATCATTCCCAGCTTCGCCGGCCTCGACCTGGC
>DASUOY010000250.1:0-6709 GCA_036276395.1 Pseudomonas sp. | reverse complement strand
GATGATCTGCCATTTAGTGATGCGCAGTATGAGGCCCTGTGCGACCTGATCCTGCTATTGCTGGCGGCCTATCCGGCGCTTACGCCTGAGCGTATCTGTGGCCACAGCGATATAGCGCCGGGGCGCAAGACCGACCCCGGCCCGGCTTTTGACTGGCAGCGCTTGCGCACCGCCTTGCAGCATAAATAAGGAGAGATCATGAGTTTTCTGGTGTTACTGCTGGTGCTCTGGGTCGAGAAGTTCTCGGCCTGGCGCCGCAATATCCAACTGGACGGTCCCTGGCTGCGCCTGCTGGCTAAGGTCGAGCGGCGCGTGCAGTGGGCCGCGCGGCCCTGGCTGGCCCTGGCTGTGCTGGTGGCACTGCCCTTGGCCGGGTTGGGCTTGATCCTGCTGTTGCTTGAGCCCCTGGCCTATGGCTGGTTGGCCCTGCCGGTGCATCTGCTGGTGGTGATTTACAGCCTGGGCCGCGGTGATCTGCAGGCGGCTCTCGGGCCTTTTCGCGACAGCTGGCGGCGCGGTGATGCCGAGGCCGCCTATCTGGTGGCGCAGCGCGATCTGGCGGTGGAGGCGCAGGAGCAGGGCGAGCTGCTTCGAGGTGTGCAGGGGCATCTGCTCTGGCAGGCCTACCAAAGCTTTTTTGCGGTGATCTTCTGGTACGCCTTGCTCGGCCCGCTGGCGGCCTTGGCCTACCGTCTGCTCGCCTTGACCGCCGAGCATGCTGGGCAGCCCGCTCTGCGCGAGCAGGCGGTGCAGATTCGCCACGGTTTTGATTGGCTGCCGGTGCGGGTGCTGGCAGCCAGCTTCGCCCTGGTCGGTAACTTCGCGGCAGTGAGCCGGGCCTTGCTGCATGAGCTGCTCAGTTGGGATATCAGTGCGGCGCAATTGGTGATCAGTACCGGGCGCGCCGCCAGTGAGACCCCGGAACCGGTGATGGGCGAGGAGGGCGTCAGCACCCTCGACGTGCTGTGGCAGTTGCTGGTGCGCGCCGCCGTGCTCTGGTACGCCATCTTCGCCCTGTGGACCTTGCTGATCTGACGTACTGTTAGTCCCACAGCCAGGCTGCTCCGCGCACGCCGCTGGAGTCGCCGTGGGCGGCCTGGCGCAGGCGCGTGTTGACCCGGTCGGAGAATACATAGCGCAGCAGTAGCGGTTCGACCTGGCTATAGAGCGCCGGGATATTCGACAGCCCGCCGCCCAGCACTATGACCTCGGGGTCAAGCAGGTTGATCACCGAGGCCAGGCCGCGCGCCAGCTGGTCGCAATAATCACTCAGGGCCTGTTGCGCTTGCGCCTGGCCGGCCTGTGATGCCACGACTATGGCGTGGGCATCCAGATTAAGGCCGCTGCGCGCGGCCCAGCCGGGGCCGCTGAGAAAGGTCTCGATGCAATCCTCTTTGCCGCAATAGCAGCGCTGCGCCGGGCCATCCTCGACTCGGCGCCAGGGCAGTGGGTTGTGCCCCCATTCGCCGGCAATGGCGTTGGGGCCGCTGAGCAGGCGGCCATGGATCATCAGCCCGCCGCCCACGCCGGTTCCCAGAATCACCCCGAATACGCTGGCAGCTCCGGCGCCTGCACCGTCGCGGGCTTCGGAGAGGGTGAAGCAGTCGGCGTCATTGGTGATGCGCAGCGGCCGCTGCAGAAGCTGTTCGAGATCGCCTTGCAGGTCATGGCCGATCAGGCAGGTGGAGTTGGCGTTCTTGATGCGCCCATGGTCCGGTGAGCGCGCGCCGGGAATGGCCAAGCCCAGGCTGCCTGTCGCGCCCAGTTGCTGTTCACAGGACTCGACTAAGCTGGCTATCAGTGCCAGCGTTTTGTGGTAGTCGCCCTGGGGCGTCGCAACGCGCTGGCGCAAGCGTTGCCGGCCATTTTCCAGCGCAATGATTTCGACTTTGGTGCCACCCAGATCAATGCCGAGTTTTAGCGGTGTGCGCATCATTAACCTTAAGTTACAGAGGTTGGGGTCGATAAGAGGTATATATGGCGGCATGCTCAAGCGTTTTTTGTGACATGGATCACTTTTACCTGCCCGTAATACTCCGTTGATCCACATGCCATAGGTCGAGCAGTCAGGGACGCAGCAGCCGCCATCGCAACATCGCGCGGCCGATCCTGTAACCCTACATGACAATAATTAGAACTGGAGACGTCTTGTGAAGACCGTGTTGTATCCGGCCATCGCGCTAATGAACCGCCTCAGTTTCGGCATGAAATTCAGTTTGATCAGTGTCCTGTTCTTTCTGCCCATGCTGGTGACCAACTTCTACCTGGTCCGCGACTCCTACCGCCAGTTCGTCAGCACCCAGGCTGCCCTGGAGAGCATCGACCTGCTCGGTGAGAGCCTGGCCCTGCGCCGGGCCCTGGAAGACTATGCCGACCTGATCGAGATCAACGCCATGATCGGCCAGTCCGGCCAGGCGGGCGACCTCGAGAGCCGCCTGCGCAAGTTGCAGGGCGGCATCGGCGAGAGCCTGCAAGCCTTGCAGCCGGTCGCCCGTGGCGCCAAGCAGATCGAAGAATTCAATGGCAAGCGCGAAGAGCTGATCAACCAGTTGGCGGCTATCCAGCGCGAGACTTCGCTGCAGGGCAAGATTGCCCTGGTCGACAAGCTATTGGGCAGTTCCCAAGTGTTTATCAAGCTGGTCGCCAGCCAGGCGGGCCTGAGTCAGGACCCGGATGGCGCGGTGCGGCAGATGATCGAGCTGATCTCGGTGGTCACGCCCAAGGTCACCGCAGCCCTGAGCGAGGGGCGCGCGGTCGGTGCCTATTCCCTGGGCCAGGGCTTTCTCAATTCTGCGGCCAGCACCAAGTTCGACGAATTGCTTCTCGAACTGGAAAAGCTCCACGGCGAGTACGGCCTGAACCTGCAGGATGCCATTGAGAGCAGCCCGCTGGCGCGCGTTGCCCTCGGCAGCCAGGCCAGCGCCAGCCTGGAAACCCTGAAAACCAGCGCAGTGCTGTTCGAGGACAAGGTGGTGATCGCCGATACCCTGGATATGCCCTGGGTGCAGTTCTATGAAGAGGTCGGCGCGGCCATGGGCCAGACCTACCAGCTCAACGATGCGGTGCTGGCATTCCTCGACGGGCAACTGCAGGTGCGCCTGCAGGACAACCGTACCCAGATGATTTTCCTGGTGGCGGCGCTGTTGCTGGTGTTCCTGCTGATCGTCTATCTGTATGGCGGCTTCTATGTGTCGATCCGCTCCACCCTGCGCAGCCTCGGCCAGGTGATGAACCAGGTGGCGGCCGGCGATATGACGGTGAGCTTCACGGCGCAGAGCCAGGATGAGCTGGGCGAGTTGGGCCAGGTGTTCAATGAAACCGTGACCAAGATCCATGAGCTGATCGAGCGGGTCGGCCAGACCGTGGTCGAGGTCGAGCGTCAGGCCGAGCGGGTGCAGCACGTATCGGGCGAGAGCAACCAGGCAGTCGCCGGGCAGCGCGGCCAGATCGATCAGGTGGCGACCGCGATGAACGAGATGTCCGCCACTGCCCAGGAGGTGGCGCGCAGCGCCGCCGCCGCGGTCGATAGCGCGCAGAGCGTCAATCAGGAAACCGTTAGCGGCCGTGCCCTGGTCGAGTCCCAGGTTGGCAGCATCCAGCGCCTGGCCGGGGAGATCGACCAATCGGTGGCGGTGATCAATCAGCTGGCCAGCGACAGCGCCTCGATCAGCCAGGTGCTGGATGTGATCAAGGGCATCGCCGAGCAGACCAACCTGCTGGCGCTCAACGCGGCCATCGAGGCGGCCCGTGCCGGTGAGCAGGGCCGCGGCTTCGCCGTGGTGGCCGATGAGGTGCGCAATCTGGCCAAGCGCACCCAGCAGTCCACCGAAGAAATCGAAGCCATGATCAGCAAGCTGCAGGGTGGCGTCGGCGCGGCGGTGAAGGCGATGAATACCAGCCACCAGATGGCCGACACCACGGTCAGCGAGTCGGGCAAGGTGCAACTGGCCCTGGAGAATATCCTCGGCGCGGTGGGCATGATCGTCGACCAGAACCAGCAGATCGCTACGGCAGCCGAGGAGCAGACCGCGGTGGCCCAGGATATCGACCAGAACATAGTCGAGATCAGCCAGGCCGGCGAACGTACCGCCGAGGGCGCCAGCCAGACCGAGCAGGCCAGTCGCGAGCTGTCGACTTTGGTTTCGCGGCTCAAGCAGTTGATCGGTGCCTTTCGCGTCTGACCACTGTGGTTATGCAACAAAGCCCGCCATTTGGCGGGCTTTGTGCTTTCTGCGCTGCTGGTCGCCTGGTTTAGCCGTTCCAGCCAAACAGTTCGGCCGCATTGCGGCTGCTGGCGTCGGCCAGTTGCTCGGGGCTTACGGCCAGCAACTGGGCCAGGTCGGTGCAGATATCCGGCAGGAACTCCGGGCAGTTGCGCTGATTGGGATGCATGGCGGGGGCCATGTCCGGGGCGTCGGTTTCCAGCACCAAGGCTTCCAGCGGCAATTGCGCCACCACCTTGCGCAGGCGTAGCGCTTGGGGCCAGGTGGGGGCGCCGCCCAGGCCGAGCTTGAAACCGAGCTTGAGGTATTCGCGAGCCTCCTCATAGCTGCCGGCGAAGGCGTGGATAATGCCGCCGCGCGCGGGCCTTAGGCGTTTCAGGGTGGCGATAGTGGCGGCATGGGCGCGCCGCACATGCAGCAGGGCGGGCAGCTCGAACTCCATGGCCAGCCTGAGCTGGGCCTCGAACAGGGCTTGCTGGCGTTCGCGGTCCAATTGCTCAAGAAAATAGTCCAGGCCGAACTCGCCCACGGCGCACAGCTGTGGGTGACCGGCCAGGCCCTGCAACCAGTCGCGCAGCTCGCTGAGGTGGGCGGGGGTATGGCTGTCCAGATATACCGGGTGCAGGCCAAAGGCGGCGTACAGGTCGGCATCGCCCTGCACCAGTTCCCACAGCCGTTGCCAGTTGGCCTGATATACGCCGAGCACCACCAGCCGCTCCACGCCCAGGGCCCGGCTGCGGGCCAGCAGCGCGCTGCGGTCGGCGTCGAAGTCGGGGAAATCCAGGTGGGTGTGGGTATCGATCAGGCGCATGGGCGAATCATACGCCGCCCGACTTTTCCTACAACGGGCGGCGAACTTTAAGCCGGCGCGCAATGGCCTCGATACCGGGTTGGTAATGATTCTGTTCGATGGCGGCGATGGCCAGCGTCAGCACCCGTTCGGCAATCCGCTCGTGCTGCTGGGAGATGGCATTGACCCGCAGCGGCAGAAAGTCCAGCAGCTGGGTGTCGCCGAAGGTGGCCAGGCGTAGCTCGGCGAAGTCTGGTGTGGCTTGGGTCTGCAGGGCGTCCAGCACCCCTTCGAGCAGTACGTAGGCGGTGGTGATCAGTGCGTCCGGTGCCCCGGCCGGGTGATCCAGCAGGGCGTGCATCTGCTGGCAACCGCTGGCGCGGCTGAACTGCTCGGCATGGCAGACGCTGATGCGTCCGGCGAAACCGGCCAGGGCCTGGCGGAAACCGCGTTCGCGGGCCTGGCTGATCGGCAGTTCGCCGCGCGCGCCGATCAGGGCGATATGCCGTGGCGGCGGGCTGAGCAGCGTGGCGGTAAGCAGGCTGCCGGCCTGCTGGTCGTCGCTGACCACCGAGCAGATACGCGTCGGATCGAGGGCGCGGTCGACCGCTATCACCGGCACGCCGCTGGTCACCAGGCGCGGGTAGATCGGGTCGTCCTGGGGCAGGCAGCTGGCGACTATCAGGGCGTCGCAGCGGCGCGAGCGGAACAGTTCGAGCAACTGGCGCTCGCAGTCCGGGTCGTCGTCGGAGCTGGCGATCAGCAACTGATAGCCAGCGGCGCGGGCGCGCTGTTCGAGCAGCTTGGCCAGGCGCGCGTAGCTGGGGTTTTCCAGGTCCGGCAGGATAAAACCCAGGCAGCGGCTCTGCCCACGGCGCAGCCCGGCGGCCTGCTGGTCGGGGCGATAGCCGTGGCGCTCGACCACCTCCAGCACCCGCGCCACGGTGGCGGCGCTGATCCGCCGCTTGTCGGCCTGACCGTTGATCACATAACTGGCGGTGGTGACCGAAACCTGGGCCAGGCGGGCTATATCGCTGAGTTTCAAGGCGCAGTCCTGGGAGGCTGATGGCGGTCGGGCTTCAAGGATCGCCGATTATGGGTTAACGTGCCAGTCATTAGGTGAAACGATTCAGCAGGCGAGCCGCTTGACTATCCTGTGGATGCTGCGGCGCGCCTGCGACAGCCAGCCTCACCTGCCAGAGGAGAAGGTCAATGCTCGAACTGAATGTCACGCAAATCCAGATGGGCTGCAGCGCCCCGGACAAACAGGCGGCGCTGGCGCTGCTGGCCGAGGCCCTGAGCGCCGACGGGCTGGTCGCGCCCGGTTACCTGGCCGGCATGCAGGCCCGAGAGGCGCAGGGCTCGACCTACCTGGGCCAGGGCATCGCGATTCCCCACGGCACGCCGCAAACCCGCGACCAGGTGCACTGCACCGGCGTGCGCCTGATCCAGTTCCCCGAAGGGGTGGACTGGGGCAATGGCCAACTGGTCTACCTGGCGATTGCCATCGCCGCCCGCTCCGACGAGCACCTGCATCTGCTGCAACTGCTGACCAGGGCCCTGGGCGAGGGCGATCTCAGCCAGGCCCTGCGCGAGGCGCGCGAGCCCGAGGCGATAGTCGCGCTGCTGCAGGGCGCGCCCCAGGAACTGGCGCTGGATAGCCAGCTGATCGGCCTGGGCCTGGCCGTGGAGGATT
>DASUOY010000249.1:0-5020 GCA_036276395.1 Pseudomonas sp. | reverse complement strand
ATCAGGGTTTCACCGGGGTACCAGGCCTGCCGATAACGCGCCCGCTTCCACTCGCGGGACGGCATCAGGCCGGCGGTTTCCTCGAACATGTCCAGAGATACCCGCTGCCCCAGGCCGAAGCGGCTCATATAGTCATGCATGCGGTCGATGCCCATCTTGTGCGCCAGCGAGTAGAAATAGGTGTCGTTGGAGCGGGCGATGGCCAGGTCCATGTCCACCCAGCCATCGCCGGTGCGGTTCCAGTTGCGGTACTTGTGGCTATGGCCCTGCAATTGATAGAAGCCGGGGTCGAACACCCGTGTCTGCGGCGTCACCACCCCGGCATCCAGGCCGGCCACCGCCATCATCGGCTTGATGGTCGAGCCGGGCGGATAGAGGCCGCGCAGCACGCGGTTGTACAGCGGCCGGTCGATGGAGTCGCGCAGATCGGCATAGGCCTTGAAGCCGATGCCGGTGACGAAGGGGTTGGGGTCGAAGCTCGGCTGGCTGACCATGGCCAGTACCTCGCCGGTCTGCGGCTGGATCGCCACCACCGCGCCACGGCGCCCCGCCAGCGCCGCCTCGGCAGCTTCCTGCAGGCGCACATCGAGGCTCAGCACTATGTCCTTGCCAGGCAGCGGATCGGTACGCTTGAGCACGCGCAGCACGCGGCCACGGGCATTGGTCTCGACCTCCTCGTAGCCCACCTCGCCGTGCAACTGGTCCTCATAGAAGCGCTCGATGCCGGTCTTGCCGATATGGTGGGTACCGCTGTAGTCGATCGGATCGAGGCCCTTGAGCTCCTTCTCGTTGATCCGCCCGACATAGCCCACCGAATGGGCGAAGTGCTGGCCGCGCGGGTAGTAGCGCACCAGTTGCGCCACCACCTCCACCCCCGGCAGGCGGAACTGGTTGATCGCGATACGGGCGATCTGCTCCTCGGACAGTTCGAACAACACCGGCACAGGCTCAAACGGCCGCCGCCCCTGGCGCACACGCTTTTCGAACAGGGCGCGCTCATCGGGCCCCAGCCCCAGCACCTCGACGACTACATCCAGCACCTGCGGCCAGTCGCCCGCGCGCTCGCGGGTCAGGGTCAGGCTGAAGCTGGGCCGGTTGTCGGCGATGATCACCCCGTTGCGGTCGAAGATCAGCCCGCGGGTCGGCGGAATCGGCTGCACGTGGATGCGGTTGTTTTCCGCCAGGGTGGTGTGGTGGTCGTACTGCACCACCTGCAGGTAGTACATGCGCGCGACCAGCACCAGCGTCAGCAGCAACACCACCGCAGCGCCGATCACCGCGCGTTGGCGGATCAGGCGACCGTCTTTCTCGTGGTCCTTCAGGCGAATGGGTTGCGGCATCGGTGGCTGCTGATTACTGGCTGATTATTTGTGATAGGGGTGGCCGGACAGCACGGTCCAGGCACGATAGATCTGTTCGCCGAGCAGAATCCGCACCAGCGGGTGCGGCAGGGTCAGGGGCGACAGCGACCAACGCTGTTCGCTGCGCGCCTGCACCTCGGGCGCCAGGCCCTCGGGGCCGCCCACCATCAGGTTGACGGTGCGCGCATCCAGACGCCATTTGTCCAGCTCGACCGCCAGCTGCTCGGTGCTCCACGGCCGGCCTTCGACCTCCAGGGTGACTATGCGTTCCCCCGGCTGAACCTTGGCCAGCATGGCCTCGCCCTCCTGGCGGATCATCCGCGCCACATCGGCATTCTTGCCGCGAGTGGTCAGGGGAATTTCCACCAGTTCCAGAGACAGCTCGCTGGGCATGCGCTTGGCATATTCCTGCCAACCCTCTTCCACCCAACGCGGCATCCGCGAGCCGACGGCGATCAGTTTGATCCGCACGAAACGCCGTCCTTATTGCTGATCGGTGCCGGACTCTGGCGCATGCTGGGCACGGCTCTGCTCGGCGCCCTGCCACAGGCGCTCCAGGTCATAGAACTGGCGTGCGGTCGGCAGCATCACGTGGACGACGATATCGCCGAGGTCGAGCAGTGCCCATTCGCCGCTGTCCAGGCCTTCGCTGCCGATCGGGCGCACGCCCTGCTCCTTGACCTTCTCCAGCACGTTGTCGACCAGCGACTTGACGTGACGGCTGGAGGTGCCGCTGGCGATCAGCATGAAATCGGTGATGCTGGTCTTGCCGCGCACATCGATGGTGGTGATGTCCTGCGCCTTGATCTCTTCCAGAGCCGCGATGGCCAGCTTGACCAGCTCTTCGCTCTGCATTTTTGCCTTAGTCATAAGTAACTCATTTGCCTCGTGTTCAATTCGCGCCACGGTACAGTCCGTGGGCATGGATATAGGTCAGTACCGCGTCGGGCACCAGAAAACGTACCGACTTTCCGCTCGCCAGCAATCCGCGGATCTGGCTGGCGGATACCGCAAGCGGGGTCTGCCAGATAAAGGAAATCTGCCCGCCCGGCCCCTGCAGGCCGTGCGGATCGCTGATGCTGCGCGCCGCCAGCAGGTCTTGCAGCGCCTGCGGCGCATCGCTGTCGGCGTCCGGGCGTTGCAGCACCAGGATATGGCAGTGCTGCAACAGCTCCTGCCAGCGGTGCCAACTGGGCAAGCCGCAAAAGGCATCCCAGCCCAGCAGCAAGAACAACTGGTCGTCGGCGGCCAGCTCGCCGCGCAGCGACTCCAGGGTATCGATGCTGTAGGACGGCTTATCGCGCTTCAGTTCGCGATCATCCACCTGCAGCACAGGCATGCCGGCCAGCGCCTGTTCGACCATGGCCAGGCGATCGACAGCACGTACCTGCGGCGCGCCGCGATGCGGTGGCCGCGCACTGGGGATCAGGCGCAGCTCATCGAGCGCCATCATCTCGGCGACTTCCACGGCGCTGCGCAGATGGCCGATATGCACCGGGTCAAAGGTGCCGCCCAGAATCCCGATACGCCTAGCCATTCTGCCCGCGCAGCTGACCGTCACCGATCACCACATACTTCTCGCAGGTCAGGCCTTCCAGGCCTACCGGACCACGGGCGTGCAGCTTGTCCGTGGAAATGCCGATCTCCGCGCCCAGGCCGTACTCGAAGCCATCGGCGAAACAGGTCGGGGTGTTGAGCATCACCGAGCTGGAGTCCACCTCGGCGATAAAGCGCCGGGCCTGGCCCTGATGCTCGGTCACTATCGAGTCGGTGTGATGCGAGCCATGGTGATTGATATGGTCGATAGCCTGCTGCAGCCCATCGACCACGCGAATCGACAGGATCGCGTCCAGGTATTCGGTGTTCCAATCTTCTTCTGTCGCCGGTTTGGCTTCGATCAGCGCACAGGTGCGCTCGCAGCCGCGCAACTCGACGCCCTTGGCCTTGAACCGCTCGGCCATGGCTGGCAGGAACTGGGCCGCCACCGCCTGGTCGACCAGCAGGGTTTCCATGGCGCCACAGATGCCATAGCGGTAGGTCTTGGCGTTGAAGGCAATATCGCTGGCCTTGGCCAGATCGGCATGGGCATCGACATAGACATGGCAGATGCCGTCCAGATGCTTGATCACCGGCACCCGTGCATCGCGGCTGATGCGTTCGATCAGGCCCTTGCCGCCACGCGGCACTATCACGTCGACGAACTCCGGCATGCTGATCAGCGCGCCCACGGCGGCGCGATCGGTGGTCTCCACCACCTGCACACAGGCGGCCGGCAACCCGGCTTCGGCCAGGCCCTGCTGGATGCAGGCGGCGATGGCACGGTTGGAGTGGATGGCCTCGGAGCCGCCACGCAGGATGGTGGCATTGCCGGATTTCAGGCACAGGCTGGCGGCGTCGATGGTCACGTTGGGGCGTGACTCATAGATGATGCCGATCACGCCCAGGGGCACGCGCATCTTGCCGACCTGAATTCCCGACGGGCGGTAACTCATATCGCGAATGGCGCCGACCGGATCGGCCAAGCCGGCGACCTGGCGCAGGCCCTCGATCATGCCGTCGATGCGCGCCGGGGTCAGGGCCAGACGGTCGAGCAGCGCCGCCTCCAGACCACTGGCGCGGCCGGCGGCCAGATCCAGCTCATTGGCTGCGCCGAGTTCGCTGCGGGCGGCGTCCAGCGCGGCCGCAGCGGCCTGCAGGGCACGGTTTTTCTGCGCGGTACTGGCCAGCGCCAGCACGCGGGAAGCCTGGCGGGCGGCCTGCCCCAGGCGGGTCATATAGTCGAGCACGGACTCAGTCATGGGCTACGGAGGTCTGGCAATTGGAAAAAGTCGCTGAGTATACCGGGCGCGCCGCCTCCCGCCCAGCGGCGCGGGGCAGACGGTAAACAGCGCGTTCGCCACACGCCCCGGTAACGCCGCCAGCCCAATGCCTGCCGCCCCGGCAAAGAAACAGTGACAACTGCGCGCCAGCGCCGCCCGAAGGTTAGGTAAACAAAAACGCCCCGAATGTTTACCGTGCCAATCAAACAAGAACCACTGCCCCAGCGCCGAGGGTGTGACCATGAGATACCGTACCGACTACAGCGCCGCACGGCTCAACGAGGCACCCGAGGTGCTCCAGCTCGGTCACTGGCGGCTGCACTACCAGGCCTATGCCACGCGCAGCCATGACCCGCGCCCGCCGGTGCTGCTGCTCGGCGGCGCCTTCCAGAGCTTTCGCTCCTTTGCCCAGGAGGTCAGCGAACTGCTCGGCGAACACCCGGTGATACTGCTGGACCTGCCCAGCCAGGGCACCAATCTGCAACTGGCGCCGGAACTTGGCCTGGAGCAACTGGCCGACCTGATCGCCGCCTTGGCCGAGGAACTGCAACTGCCCGCCCTAATGCCGATCGGCCTGTCCTACGGCTCGGCCCTGGCCGCGCTGTTCGCCGCCCGCCACCCCGAGCGCTGCGCCCGCCTGCTACTGGCCGGCATCACCGCCTTCGGTCGCCCCGGCGCGCGCCTGCTGCTGCAGGAAGGCCTGGCGCTGTTGGCCGAGGGCCGTGGCGAAGACTTTGCCCATGGAGCCCTGACCGGCCTGCTCAACCCGCTGCGGCTGCAGCAGACCGGGGTATCCCCGGTATTTCGCAAGGCCCTGCTGCGCCAGATCCAGCGCCTGTC
>DASUOY010000248.1:0-5916 GCA_036276395.1 Pseudomonas sp. | reverse complement strand
CCGGTGGACGATGCGCGGCTGTTCGCCGGCCTCGGCGACTGCCTGGCGGTGCTGCAGGATGCCCTGGCTCAGGCGCAACTCGACGGCACCTATCTGCAGCCCTGGCAGGCCAAGCTGGCCACGCTGCAGGCTCAACCGCCCAGCACCCTGGCGGCCAGTGTCGCCAGCCTGGATGAACTGCTGGCCCTGACGTCGCCATGGCCCACGCCAGGCTCGGCCGATAGCGCCTACTGGCAACAGGCGCTGCTGGCGCAGTGCCGCGAGCAACTGGCCGAACTGCAGGCCCTGGCGCTGCCCGCCGGGGTTGCCGGGCCGGCCCACCCCAGCTGGCAAGAGCTGGCCAGCCTGGATCCGCAACTCTGGCCCGAGGCCGCCCGCGGCCGGGTCGCCGAGGTCCAGCAGGGCGCCGCCCGGCGCATCGCCACGGCCGCGCGCCTGGCGCAGCTGGCCGCAACCCTGGCCGATATGGATTTCGACTTTCTCTACGACCGCAGCCGCGACCTGTTCGCCATCGGCTACAACACCGATGAGCGGCGCCTGGACAGCAGTTACTACGACCTGCTCGCCTCGGAGGCGCGCCTCACCAGTTTCGTCGCCATCGCCCAGGGGCAGACGCCCCAGGAAGGCTGGTTCAGCCTCGGCCGCCTGCTCACCAGCAACAATGGCGTGCCCGTGCTGCTGTCCTGGTCCGGCTCGATGTTCGAATACCTGATGCCGATGCTGGTGATGCCCAACTACCAGGGCACCCTGCTCGACCATACCTGCCGCGCCGCGGTGGCCCGGCAGATCGAGTACGGCCGCCTGCTCGGGCTGCCCTGGGGCGTATCCGAGTCGGGCTATATCACCCGCGATGTGCACCTCAACTACCAGTACCGCGCCTTTGGCGTGCCGGGCCTGGGGCTCAAGCGCGGCCTGGCCGAAGACCTGGTGATCGCCCCCTACGCCTCGGCGCTGGCGCTGCTGGTGGAGCCGGAGGCCGCCACGCAGAACCTGCAGCGCCTGGCCGGCCTGGGCCTGGCTGGCCGTTTCGGCCTGTACGAGGCGATCGACTACACCGCCGCGCGCCTGCCGCGCGGGCAAAGCAGCGAGGTGGTGTATTCCTATATGGCCCACCACCAGGGCATGAGCCTGCTGGCCCTGGCCAGCGTGCTGCTGGACCGGCCGATGCAGCGGCGCTTCGAGTCCGACCCGCAATTCCAGGCCAGCGCCCTGCTGCTGCAGGAGCGCATCCCGCACACCGCCACCGAGTATCTGCACACCCGCGCGCCGCTCACGGCCGAATCCCTGGCGCTGCACAGTGAAAACACCCTGCGCGTGTTCAGCGACCCGGCGCGCCAGGTGCCGGCGGTGCAACTACTGTCCAACGGCCGCTACCACGTCATGGTCAGCAGTGCCGGCGGTGGTTACAGCCGCTGCGGCGACCTGGCGCTGACGCGCTGGCACGAGGACGTGACCTGCGACAACTGGGGCATGTTCTGCTACCTGCGCGATATCGCCAGCGGCGATTTCTGGTCCTCGGCCCATCAGCCCACGCTGATCCGCCCGGAGTGCTACGAGGCGATCTTCTCCGATGCGCGGGCCGAGTTTCGCGTCAGCCAGCACGACTTCAACACCCATACCGAGATCGTGGTGTCGCCGGAGGACGATATCGAGCTGCGCCGCCTGACCATCACCAACCAGGCCCGGGTGCGGCGCAGCATCGAACTCACCAGCTATGCCGAGATCGTCCTCGCCCCGGCCATCAGCGACGCCCTGCACCCGGCCTTCAGCAACCTGTTCGTGCAGACGGAAATCATCCGCCCGCTGCAGGCCATCGTCTGCACCCGCCGGCCGCGCTCCGACAGCGAAGCCACGCCCTGGATGTGCCACCTGCTGGCGGCCCATGGCGTGCACATCGACTCGATCTCCTATGAAACCGACCGCGCGCGCTTTATCGGCCGCGGCCGCAACCTGGCCCATCCGCAGGCCATGGAGCGCGGCGGCGCCAGCCTGCTCTCGGGCAGCCAGGGCTCGGTGCTGGACCCGATAGTCGCCATCCGCTGCCGCATCACCCTGGACCCCGGGCAGTCGGCCAGCATCGATCTGGTCAGCGGCCTCAGCGACAGCCGCGAAGGCTGCCTGCAACTGATCGACAAATACCGTGACCGCCACCTGGCCAGCCGGGTGTTCGACCTGGCCTGGACCCATAGCCAGGTGCTGCTGCGCCAGCTCAATGCCTCCCTGGCCGATGCCCGGCTGTACGAGCAGATGGCCGCCTCGGTGCTCTACGCCAACCCCTCGCTGCGCGCCGAAAGCGCCGTTATCGCCAGCAATGGGCGCAACCAGTCGGGCCTCTGGGGCCAGGCGATTTCCGGCGACCTGCCGATCGTGCTGGTACAGATAGGCGCGGCGGCCAATATCGAGCTGGTACGCCAGCTGGTGCAGGCGCACAGCTACTGGCGGCACAAGGGCCTGGCGGTCGATCTGGTGATCTGGAACGAGGACCACGCCGGCTACCGCCAGCACCTGCAGGACCTGATCATCGGCCTGATCAGCTCCAATCTCGGCGGCAACCCCCAGGAGCGCCCGGGCGGCATCTTTGTCTGCCCGCCCCAGCAGCTGTCCAGCGAGGACCGCAACCTGATGCAGGCGGTGGCGCGCATCATCCTCAGCGACAGTCGCGGCAGCCTCGGCGAGCAATTGCAGCGCCGGCGCGTGCAGGCCAGCCTGCCGCGCTTCGACCCCAGCCAGCTCGCGCCCCTGCCCGCCGTGCCCCAGCAGCCGGCCGGCAACGCCCCGGCGCTACAGCTGGGCAACCCCTATGGCGGCTTCAGCGCGGACGGCAGCGAGTACGTGATCAACCTGCAAGCCGGCAGCGTCACGCCGGCGCCCTGGGTCAATGTGCTGGCCAACCCGCACTTCGGCACGGTGATCTCCGAGAGCGGCAGCGCCTACAGCTGGTATGAGAATGCCCATGAATTCCGCCTGAGCCCCTGGCTGAATGACCCGGTCAGCGATGCCAGCGGCGAAGCCTGCTACCTGCGCGATGAAGAAAGCGGCCACTACTGGTCGCCGACCCCCTGGCCGCGCCGTGGCAATGGCAACTACAGCACCCGCCATGGTTTCGGCTACAGCCTGTTCGAGCATGAGGAAGACGGCATTCACAGCGAGCTCTGGGTGTTCGTCGCCCTGGATACGCCCGTCAAATACTCCCTGCTCAAGGTGCGCAACAACTCCAAGCGCAAGCGCAGCCTGTCGGCCACCGGCTATGTCGAATGGGTGCTGGGCGACCTGCGCAGCAAGGCGGCCATGCACCTGGTCACCAGCAGCGATCCGGTCAGCGGCGCGCTGCTGGTGCGCAATGCCTTCTCCATGGAGTTTTCCGAACGCGTGGCCTTCTTCAACAGCGACCCGCCAGGGCGTTGCCGCAGCGGCGATCGCAGCGAATTTATCGGCCGCAACGGCAACCTGCACGCTCCCGCCGGCATGACCCAGGCGCGCCTGTCCGGGCGCATGGGCGGTGGCCTGGACCCCTGCGCGGCGATTCAGGTCGGTTTCGAACTGGCCCCCGGGGCCAGCCAGGACATCGTGTTCTGCCTGGGCGCCGAGCAGAATGGCCTGGCGGCCTCGCGTCTGCTGGCGCGCTCGCACAACCACTATGCGGCGAACTCCGCCTTGAATGCCGTGCGCCAGCACTGGCGCAGCACCCTGGGCAAGGTGCAGGTGCAAACCCCGGACCCGGCGCTGAACCTGATGGCCAACGGCTGGCTGCTCTATCAGGTGATCGCCTGCCGCTTCTGGGCGCGCAGCGGCTACTACCAGTCCGGTGGCGCCTATGGCTTTCGCGACCAGCTGCAGGACTCCATGGCCATGCTGCATGCCGCCCCGGCGCTGGCTCGCCAGCACTTACTCAACTGCGCGGCGCACCAGTTTGTCGAGGGCGACGTGCAGCACTGGTGGCACCCGCCCATGGGCCGCGGGGTACGCACCGCCTGTTCGGACGACTACCTGTGGCTGGCCCTGGCCACCTGCCGCTATGTGCACGTCAGTGGCGATTACGCGGTGCTCGATGCCACGCTGCCCTACCTCGAAGGCCGCGCGCTGAATGAGGGCGAGGAGTCCTACTACGACTTGCCCAAACCCACCGCGCTGCACGAAAGCCTCTACCAGCATTGCCAGCGGGCCATCGAGCATGGCCTGGCCCGTGGCCCCCATGGCCTGCCGCTGATGGGCAGCGGCGACTGGAACGACGGCATGAACAAGGTCGGTGAGCGGGGTCAGGGTGAAAGCATCTGGCTCGGCTTCTTCCAGTACCAGCTGCTCAAGCAGTTCGCCGGGCTGGCCCGCACGCGCCAGGATCATGATTTTGCCGAGCGCTGCAGCAGCCAGGCGGCCCTGCTGCGTGATCAACTGGAGCTGCATGGCTGGGATGGCCAGTGGTATCGCCGCGCCTATTTCGACGACGGCACGCCGCTGGGTTCGGCGGGCAACAGCGAATGCCGGATCGACTCCCTGGCGCAGAGCTGGTCGGTGCTCTCCGGCGCGGCGCCGGATGGGCGCCGCCGGCAAGCCATGGCGGCGCTGGACCAGTACCTGGTGCAGCGCGACAGCGGCGTGGTGCAACTGCTTACGCCGCCCTTCGACCATATGGACCAGGACCCCGGCTATATCAAAGGCTATGTGCCCGGGGTGCGCGAGAACGGCGGCCAGTACACCCATGCCGCCATCTGGGCGTGCATGGCCTTTGCCGAGCTGGGCGACGGCAAGCGCGCCTGGGAACTGCTGGGCATGCTCAACCCGGCCCGTCATGGGCTTAGCGCCAAGGCCATCGAGCAGTACAAGGTCGAGCCCTACGTGGTAGCCGCCGATGTCTACGCCATGCCACCCCATGTCGGCCGCGGCGGCTGGAGCTGGTACACCGGGGCGGCCGGCTGGATGTACCGGCTGATGCTGGAGTCGCTGCTGGGCCTGCAACGCAACGGGCGTAGCCTGCGCATCCAGCCGCTGCTGCCCGAGGACTGGCCGGGCTTCACCCTGCACTACCGCTTCGAGAGCAGCGACTATCGCATCCAGGTCAGCCGCGCCGCGGCGGGTGTCAGCAGCCAGCAGGTGCGCCTGGACGGGGTGCTGCTGAGCAGCCCGGATATTCCCCTGGTCGATGATGGGCATACCCACCGGGTCGACGTGCAGTGCTGTACCGCCGCCAGCTCCCTGGCCCAGCCCTGCCCGGTCGATTGAGTAATCGCCGCGCCGCTATGGCACTATTGCCCGCCGCCCTCCCGCCAGGGCGGCTTGCCATTGCCCGCTTGCCCCGGAGAGTTGCCATGTCCCGCCCCCTTCCCCTGACCGCGCTGCTTGGTCTGATCGCCAGCGCCTGCTTCGCCATGCTCGGCGCCGCGCTGTTGTTGCAGCACCTGGCGGGCTGGGAGCCCTGCACCCTGTGCGTGCAGATTCGCCTGTGGCTGCTGTGTGGCGGGGTTGCCAGCCTGCTGATCCTGGCCTGCGAGGCCAGTGGCCTGCGCTGGCTGAGCCTGCTGTTCTGGCCGCTGCTGCTGGCGGCCGGCGGCATGGCGCTGTACGACAACAGCCATCTGGTGCTGATCGAGACTGGCGTGCTGGAAAGCTTCAGCTGCTCCCCCTTCCCCTTCTATTCCTTCTACCTGCCGCTGCATGACTACCTGCCCGGGGTGTTTATGAGCGCCGGGGTGTGCGGGCAGAACGACTACCAGATACTCGGCCTGCCCTTTACCAGCTGGACCCTGCTCAGCGTCGCGCTGTTGTCCGGCTTGATCCTGTTCAGCGCCTGGCGGGCGCTGCGCCAGGGCCGCGCATAAGCCGGACAACGCGAAACACCTCCAGCCGGCATAAGCGGATAACCGCCTATGCCTGCGCCCAGAACGGCGATTAACCGCCAGCCACGGCCCCGTGGCTGCTGGC
>DASUOY010000247.1:0-2397 GCA_036276395.1 Pseudomonas sp. | reverse complement strand
CCTCAATCTGCAAGACCTGCTGATGTGCCTCAACCTGTTTAGCAAGGTGACCGTGGACGCCGAGGGCGCCTTCCAGTTCGAAGCGGGCAACTCCAAGGCCGGCGACTATATCGAGCTGTACGCGCCAATGGACACGCTGGTGGTGCTGACCGCCCTGCAACACCCCATGGACCCCAACCCCAGGTATGCGCCCAAGCCGGTCAAGCTGAGCTGGCACGCGGTGGCCAGCGACGGCATCAGCCTGCTGTGCCGCACCTCGCGCCCGGAAAACGCCCGCGGCTTCCACAACACCGAACGTCTGTATATCTAAGGGCGGCCAGCATGACTCTTATCTCAAGCGACAAGCATCCGGAAGCTGCGGTGTACCGCGCCACCATCGCCGCTGGCGAACCCTTTCTCTGCGAAGTGAAGGCCGGCCAGACCCTGCGCCTGTTTGATCTGGAAGGCAATCAGGCGGTCGACACGCTGTTCTTTAGCGCCAAAAACCCACGCGAGCGCTATGACGCGCAGCGCACCCTGCGCAAGCAGAACAGCGTGTACCTGACCACCGGCACCGTTCTCTACTCCAACCTGGGCAACCCGCTGCTGACCATCAGCGCCGACACCTGCGGCCGTCACGACACCCTCGGCGGAGCCTGCGCCCAGGAAAGCAATACGGTTCGCTATGCCCTGGACAAGCGCTATATGCACAGCTGCCGCGACAACTTTCTGCGCGCAAGCCTCAACGACGGGCGCCTGAACAAGGCCGACATCGGCGCCAATATCAACTTCTTTATGAACGTGCCGGTCACCCCCGAAGGCGGCCTGACCTTCGAGGACGGCATCTCCGCGCCCGGCAAATACGTCGAACTGCGCGCCCATATGGACGTGATAGTGCTGATCTCCAACTGCCCGCAGCTGAACAACCCCTGCAACGGCTACAACCCGACCCCGGCCGAGGTGCTGATATGGGACTGACGCGCTGGCAAGCACTGCGCCGCTGGCTGTTTCAGCTATGCCAAAGCCGCTCCGGGCAATGCCTGGAGCGAAAGGATCAACCGTAGGGTGGGTTGAGCGAAGCGATACCCACCAGATCGATGGGTTACGCCTACGGCTAACCCATCCTACGAAACCGCATCACGAAGAATTCCAGCCACGGACGACCGTGGTGCAGACGACTAAAGACGGGACGGCCCGCCACTGCATGGGGCAACCTCCATGTTCAACAAGCTGCTGATCGCCAACCGCGGCGCCATCGCCTGCCGCATTCTGCGCACCCTGCGTCAGCTCGACGTCAAGGGCGTGGCCGTCTATTCCGAGGCCGACGCCGCCAGCCTGCATATCCAGCAGGCCGACGAGGCGCACAGTCTGGGTGAAGGCCCGGCCGCAGGCACCTACCTGATGGTCGACAAAATCCTCGCCGTCGCCAAACAGACCGGTGCGAAAGCCATCCACCCCGGCTACGGCTTCCTCTCCGAGAACGCCGCCTTCGCCGAAGCTTGCGAGGCCACCGGCATCGCCTTTGTCGGCCCGACGCCGGAGCAATTGCGGGTATTCGGCCTTAAGCACACCGCCCGCGCCCTGGCCAAACAGCATGGCGTACCGATGCTGGAAGGCACCGAACTGCTGGACAGCCTCGACGCCGCCCTCACGGCCGCAGAAGAAGTCGGTTATCCCGTGATGCTAAAGAGCACCGCCGGCGGTGGCGGTATCGGCATGCGCGTATGCAACAGCGCCGCCGAGCTGAGCGAGGCGTTCGACACGGTCAAACGCCTCGGGCAGAACAACTTTAGCGACAGCGGCGTATTTATCGAAAAATACATCCAGCGCGCCCGCCACCTGGAAGTGCAGGTATTCGGCGACGGCCGCGGCGAGGTTATCGCCCTGGGCGTGCGCGACTGCTCGGTGCAGCGCCGTAACCAGAAGGTGCTGGAGGAAACTCCTGCACCCAACCTGCCGGCCGGCATGGCCGAGGAGCTGTGCGCCGCCGCGATCAAGCTGGCCAAGGCAGTCAGCTATCGCAGCGCCGGCACCGTGGAATTTGTCTACGACAGTGAGGCAGCGCGCTTCTATTTTCTTGAGGTGAACACCCGCCTGCAGGTCGAGCATGGCGTTACCGAGCAGGTATGGGGCGTCGATCTGGTGCGCTGGATGATCGAACTGGCGGCCGGCGATCTGGCGCCGCTGAGCGAACTGGCCAAAGGCCTGAAGCCCAGCGGCCACGCCATCCAGGCGCGGCTATATGCCGAAGACCCGGGCCGCGACTTCCAGCCGAGCCCCGGCCTGCTCACCGCAGTCAGCTTCCCCAAGGCCGATGGCAAGAGTCTGCGTATCGACACCTGGGTCGAAGCCGGTTGCGAGATCCCGCCCTATTTCGATCCGATGATCGCCAAAGTTATTACCTGGGCCGATAGCCGC
>DASUOY010000246.1:0-2158 GCA_036276395.1 Pseudomonas sp. | reverse complement strand
GCGTATCGCTGACCCCCGGCGGCGCGCGCTTCTACAAGAAGGCCCAGGAGCTGCTGCGCATGGCCCGCGAGTTCGAGCAGAACGCCCTGGCCGACAACGACGTGGTGGCCGGGCAGATCGATATCGGTTGCTTCGAGACCGTGGCGCCGCTCTATCTGCCGCGCCTGATCGCAGGCTTCAATGCGCTCTACCCAGGGGTGGAAATCCGCATCCGCGACGGTGAGCAGCAGGAGTTGGTGCAGGGTCTGACCGCCGGGCGTTTCGATCTGGCGATCCTCTACGACCACGACCTGGATGCAACCATCGACAGCGAGGCGCTGATGCCGGCGCAGAGGCCCTATGCGCTATTGCCCGAAGGCCACCGTTTTACCGGCCAGGCCCAGGTGTCGCTGCGCGACCTGTGCCTGGAACCAATGATCCTGCTCGACGTGCAGCCGAGCCGCACCTACTTCGTCAGCCTGTTCGAGGAGTTGGGCCTGACGCCCAATATCGTCTTCAGCTCGCCGTCCATCGAGATGGTGCGTGGCATGGTCGGCCAGGGCTTCGGCTTCTCCCTGCTGGTGACCCGGCCGCACTCGGAATGCACCTACGACGGCAAGAAGGTGGTGATGGTGGATATCGCCGAGCCGGTGACCAGCTCGGGGCTTGCCGCCGCCTGGCTCAAGCGTTCCCAGCTGACCAAGCCGGCGCAGCTGTTTATCGAGTTCTGCAAACAGCAGTTGGGTGCGCCGGCCGGCTAGCCATGGGTAGGGTGCGCTGTGCGCACCACCCAAGTGATAGACGCTTGGTGCGCGTGGCGCACCCTACGGCGTGAAGTTAGCGCTCGATAGCCAGGGCCACGCCCTGACCACCGCCGATGCACAGGGTGGCCAGGCCTTTGTTGGCGTCGCGCTTGATCATCTCGTGCAGCAGGGTCACCAGAATCCGGCAGCCAGAGCCGCCAATCGGGTGGCCGAGGGCGATGGCGCCGCCGTTGACGTTGACCTTGCTGGCATCCCAGCCCAGCTCCTTGCCCTCGGCCAGGGCCTGGGCGGCAAAGGCTTCGTTGGCTTCGATCAGATCCAGGTCGGCCAGGTTCCAGCCGGCCTTGGCCAGGCAACGCTGGCTGGCGCTGACCGGGCCTATGCCCATGATGGCCGGGTCGACGCCGGCATTGGCGTAAGCGGCGATACGTGCCAGCACCGGCAGGCCCAGGGCCTGGGCTTTTTCAGCGCTCATCAGCAGCACGGCGGCGGCGCCGTCGTTAAGGCTGGAGGCGTTGCCGGCGGTGACGCTGCCGTCTTTCTTGAAGGCCGGCTTCAGCTTGCCCAGGGATTCGGCGGTGGTGCCGGCGCGGGGCTGTTCGTCGGTGGCGAAGGCGATGGGATCGCCCTTGCGCTGGGGAATCAGGATCGGGGTGATTTCGTCGCTGAAACGCCCAGCCTCGATGGCAGCGCAGGCTTTCTGCTGCGAGGCGCTGGCGAAGGCGTCCTGCGCTTCGCGGCTGATGCCGTACTTGTCCACCAGGTTCTCGGCGGTGATGCCCATATGGTAGTCATTGAAGGCGTCCCACAGGCCGTCGGTGATCATGGTGTCCACCAGCTTGGCGTGGCCCATGCGCAGGCCGGTGCGCGCGCCGGGCATGACGTAGGGGGCCAGGCTCATATTTTCCATGCCGCCGGCGATGATCACCTCGGCATCGCCGCAGCGGATCGCCTGGGCGCCCAGGTGCAGGGCCTTGAGGCCCGAACCGCAGACCTTGTTCAGGGTCAGGGCCGGTACCGCATGGGGCAGGCCGGCGAGTATCGCCGCCTGACGCGCCGGGTTCTGCCCGCTGCCTGCGGTGAGCACCTGACCGAGGATCACTTCGTCGACTTGCGCGCCGTCCAGGCCGGTTTGTTCCAACAGGCGGCGGATCACCGCGGCGCCCAACTCGGGAGCTGGAATGCTCGCCAGCGAGCCCTGGAAGCTGCCGATGGCGGTGCGGGTGGCGGCGACTATGACGACGTCTTGCATAACAGCGATCCTCACATAGGGTGCGCGGCGGGCCGCGAAAGGCCGCTATGGTGGCATACAGCCTCGGCCAACGGCCAGCATGCGAACCAACCGGTCAGCTCAAGGGTCTGTTGACGTTTCGCAGCGAGCCGCGACGAAACGTCAACAGACGGTCAGCCCCTAG
>DASUOY010000245.1:0-3230 GCA_036276395.1 Pseudomonas sp. | reverse complement strand
CATTTTCCATATGCGTTCTTCGGCACACTTGAGCTCGCTGATGTCGGTGAAAAAACCCTCCAGGGCCAGCACTTTCCCCTCTGCGGAGTAGATGCCGCAGCCCTTGTCCCATACCCATCTGATCTGGCCAGCTAGCGTCCGGATCCGGTAAGTGGACTGATAGGGCTTCTGGTTCTTCAATGCCTTGGCAACTCCACGGCGAAGTGCGGGGAGGTCGTCTGGGTGAATGATGTCCTCCATTTTGACCCGGCCTTCGATCAGGTCGTCCGCGCTATAACCGGTGAGTTGCAGACAGCCCTCGCTGACCAGTTCGAGGCGCCAGGAAAGATCGCTGCGGCAGCGATACGCCACGCCAGGGAGATTACCGATCAGGGTCTGTAGGGTGCGCTGGCTTTCCCGCAGGCTGTTCAATTCCTCCAGTCCCTGGGTAATCCGTTCCTTTAGAGCGCGCATGCCGGCTCTATGCTCGATCGAGGCGGTGATTTGTCGGGTCAGCAGCTCAAGGGCCTCGAGCTGAGAGGCATCCAGGGCTCTCGGTCGAGTGTCTGCGACCGCCAGCACGCCGATCACGTTACGTCCTGCCAGTGCAATGGGTACGCCAGAGAAGAACTTGATATAAGGCGGCCCGGCTACTAGATCACAGTGGCGGAGACGTTCACTGGTCGAGGCATCCGCCACCTGGATCCGCTCGTTGGCGGTGGCAACGGCGGCGCTCAACGAGCCGTTCCCGGGGCTATCGCCAGCGGATAGACCCTGCATCGCCCCGTACCATTGGCCGTTCTCGTCCAGAAAAGTCAGCATGGCCATTGGCACCTGGCACGCGATCGCCGCCAGCCGGATGCTGTCGTTGAGCGCCTCTGTGGGCAAAGGTGTGTGGGTATCGCGAAGCTGAAGAGTTGCCATTGTTGGCTCCTCCTTCGGGCAAGCATGGGCACGAGAATGGGGGCACCTGCAGAACTGCTGCCGGGTAACCCATCGTGCGTCAGGAAGGCAGACCAAGCTCTGCTGTCAGTGTAGTCGCAGGGACGCAGTCGGCTTGGCGGTAATCCTCCTAAGGCACCGGCAGGGGCCACGTACTTCGGGCCGATGGAATAAAAAAACGCGGCTTACGCCGCGCAAACGCTCAACTCTGGCGAGGACCAGCTTTGGTCAGAACATCTGGGCGTCCCGACCAGGTTAAGGCCCACACCTAATGTCACTAGAACTGCTCTACTGCCAGCTCGTAGAGGCTGTCCGCACCTCCGCTCAGGCTTGCGCTCAGACCTTCGATACGTGGTAGCAGGCGGTGGAAGAAGAAGCGGGCGGTGGCGCGCTTCGCCGAATAGAAGCCGGGATCGGTGGCGTGCTTGTGCTTGGCCACACTGGCCATTTTCGACCAAAGGTAGGCATAGGTGAGGTAGCCGAACAGGTGCAGATACTCCATTGAGGCCGCACCTATCTGGCGCGAGTCCTGCTCGGCTCGTTCGCGTATCCATTCGCTGGTTTCCTCCAGCAGCTGGGTGGCGTCCAGCAGCGCATCGCGGTACTCGACATCGGGCTGGGCGGCGTAGCTGCGGATTTCGTCGAGGAAGTCGTCCAGCGCCTTGCCGCCATCGGCGAGCACCTTGCGGCCGAGCAGGTCCAGGGCCTGTATGCCGTTGGTGCCTTCGTAGATCTGCGCAATGCGTACATCGCGCACCAGTTGCTCCTGGCCCCATTCGCGGATATAGCCGTGACCGCCGAAGACCTGTTGGCCGTGGATGCAGCTTTCCAGTCCGGTGTCGGTGAAGAATGCCTTGGCTACTGGGGTCAGCAGGGCCACTCTGTTCTGTGCCGCCGCACGTTGCTCGGCATCGGCGCTGTGCTTGGCGATATCGAGCTGGGCGCCAACATAGGTGGCCAGGGCACGGCCGCCTTCTGTAAGCGCCCTCATGGTCAGCAGCATGCGGCGGACATCTGGATGGTTGATGATCGGGTCGGCTGCCTTGTCCTTGGCCACCGCACCGGTCGGTGCACGGCTTTGCAGGCGATCACGGGCGTAGGCTGCGGCTGCTTGGTAGGAAGCCTCGGCGCAGCCGATACCCTGGATGCCAATAGACAGCCGCTCGTAATTCATCATGGTGAACATGGCGGCCAGTCCCTTGTTAGGCTCGCCAACCAGCCAGCCAGTGGCTCCGTCGAAGTTCATCACGCAGGTAGCCGAGGCCTTGATGCCCATCTTGTGTTCGATGGAGCCGCAGGACAGTGCATTGCGCTCGCCGAGCGAACCGTCGGCGGCCACCATCACCTTGGGCACGAGGAACAGGGAGATGCCCTTGGGGCCGGCCGGGGCATCGGGCAGCTTGGCCAGCACCAGGTGGATGATGTTTTCGGTCAGGTCTTGTTCGCCACCGGTGATAAAGATCTTGCTGCCGCTGATCCGGTAGCTGCCGTCGGCCTGGGGTTCGGCGCGGGTGCGGATTAGGCCCAGGTCTGTGCCGGCGTGGGCTTCGGTCAGGCACATGGAACCGGCCCAGCGGCCCTCGTACATGGGCGGCAGGTAGGTGCTCTTCAGTGTCTCGCTGGCATGGGTGTCGATGGCCAGGCAGGCGCCGCTGCTCAGTACCGAGTACAGGGCGAAGCTGGTGTTGGCCGCATAGAGCATCTCCTCAACATGCACGGCGAGCATTTTGGGCATCCCCAAACCGCCATACACAGGATTGCCAGAAAAACCTACCCAGCCGCCAGCGGCATAGGTGCTGTAGGCCTGGCGAAAGCCTTTGGGGGTTGTCACTGTGCCATCGCGCCATTGGGCGCCTTCTTCATCACCATTGCGGTTGATCGGGGCAATGGTCTCGCTGGCCAGCATGCCAGCTTCTTCCAGGATGGCGCTGGCGGTGTCCAAATCCAGCAGCTCGTCTAGTTCAGGATGCGCTGCCCAGATGGCTTCAGCATTGAAGACATCCCGGAGAAGGAAATTGATATCGCGTAGCGGAGCCTTGTAGTCGTTCATGGTGCAATCTCGGAAGTGGAGGGCAGGTTGACTGCCGTCAGCAAGCGCATGAGTGCGGTGCAGCGTTGCTGTTCATCCAGCTGATGGTGCGAAAGCCAGAGCGGCAGGTGCTCGAACAGTTCGAGGATTGGGATGCCAGCCTGGTTGGGATTGGTAAAACCTGTGGCGCAGAGCAGTGTGTTGAGCTGCTGCCGTAGCTGTTCGCGCAGTCGCTCGATGTACTGTCGCTGCTCAGGCCTGAGGCAGCCCACGTCGCGGG
>DASUOY010000244.1:0-2134 GCA_036276395.1 Pseudomonas sp. | reverse complement strand
CAAGGCCGCGCCGGTGGTGCCCAGGCCGTTGCGGGTGGAGTCGGCGGCATGCTGCATGCCGAGCCGCGCCTCATCGGCCGAACGCTGCAGGCTGCCGGCGATCTGGCGGATCTGCTCGCTGGAGTCGTTGGCGCGGGTGGCCAGGTGGCGCACCTCGTCGGCGACCACGGCAAAGCCGCGGCCCTGCTCCCCTGCCCTGGCGGCCTCGATGGCGGCATTAAGCGCCAGCAGGTTGGTCTGCCGGGCGATGTCCTGAATGCCGCCGACCAGCGCGGCGATGCGCGTGGACTGCGCGCCCAACTCGTTGAACAGCTGCTCCACCTCGCCCATATAGCCGCTGAGCTGCTCGATGGCGGCCGCCGCGGCCTGGATGCTGGTCGCGCTGGCCTGCACCTTCTCGCCGCCGGCGCGGGCCAGTTCGGTGGCGTACTGCATATCCGCCTCGCTGCGCTGGATGCTGTCGAGCAACTCGTGCAGCGGCTGGCCCAGATTGGGCAACGGCGCAGCCGCTGGCGCCTCGACGCTGGGCGCTGCCGGCGCGGGCACCGGCACCTCGATATAAATGGTTTGCGGCTCGGGCAGTGGCGGCCGCCGCGCATAGGCGATGGCCGCCAGCAGGCCGCAGAGCAGCGCGGCACCAAGCGCCAGCAAGGCAAAAGCGCCCGGCAATAGGCTGCCGAGCAGGCTGAGCGCAGCCAGCCCTTGCCACCAGGGGCCATGGGAATAACGCAACATAACGACTCCTTGAGCGAAAAGGCCGGGCCACCAGGCCCGGCCGCTTGAACGGTGCATGCGCTTACAGCAGGTTCCAGCTGTAGTTGAAGATCAGCCGGTTCTCGTCGATATCGCTGCGGTAGTTGGAGCGCGCGACGACGTTGCGCACGCGCACGCCGAGGCCCTTGAGCGCGCCGCTCTGCACCGTGTAGCCGATATCCAGGTCGCGCTCGAAGTCCTCGCCTTCATAGCGCGGGCCGCCTCGGTTGGTAGCCTGGGCATCGACATTGTCGCCCTTGATATAGCGCACCCCGGCGATCAGCCCCGGCACACCCAGGGCGCTGAAGTCGTAGTCGTAGCGCACCTGCCAGGAGCGCTCGTCGGCCGAGGCGAACTCGTAGGTCGGCACCTCGTTGCCCAGCGGCGTGATATTGGCGAACACCCGCGGGAAGGCGCTGTCGCCGTACATGGCCTGGTAGCCGAGGTAGAAAGTGTGGCCGCCGTGTTTGGCCGACAGCAGGGCGAACAACGCCTGGTTGTCGATAGCACCGAGCAGGCGCTCGCCGTCCTCCTGGGCGTCGTAGTAGCCGAGGTTGGCGCCGAGGGTCCAGGCGCCGAGCGGCTGGCTGTGCTTGAAGCCGAGGAAGCGCTGGTTGTAGATGTCCTCCAGCTGGCCGTACCAGGCGCTGGCGGTGCTGCGCGCGGCGTTGAAGGCGTAGTCGCCGCCGGCATAGTTGAAGGCATCGCTGAGCGCGCCGCGCTGCGGCAGGTGGCCGAGCATGGCGATCATCTGGTCGTCGCCGGCCTCGTTGCGCAGGCTGGTGGAGTTGAGGTGGCCGGCCTGCAGGGTCAGCCCGGCGATCTCGCTGGAGGTCAGGTTCACCCCCTGGTAGCTCGGCGGCAGCAGGCGGATATCGGAAAACGCCAGCACCGGCAGGTTCGGCTGCAGCTCACCGACCTTCAGCTCGGTCTTGGACAGGCGCATCTTGCCGGTCAGACCCAGGCGGCTGTAATCATCGGCCGCCTCGCCGTCTTCCTGCACCGGCAGCAGGCCGCTGTTGACCCGCCCGCGGCCGCTGTCGAGCTTGATGCCGAGCAGGCCGATGGCGTCCACGCCGAAACCCAGCGGGCCCTCGGTATAGCCGGACTTGAAGTTGAGGATAAAGCCCTGGGCCCACTCCTGCGCCTTCGATTGCTGGTTCGGCCCGACAATGCCTGCGAAGTCGCGGCTGAAATAGTAGTTACGCGCGTTCAGGGTCGCGCTGCTGCCGTCGATAAAGCCGCCCTCAGCGGCGCCGGCCAGACAGGGAATCACGGCCGCGATGGCCAGGGGCAACAGGCGGAGGGAGGTGCTGCGGTTGTCGTTCATAGTCGGCTCTTGTTGTTATTTCAGGTTGCACAAACCCACCCCGGCGCGCTG
>DASUOY010000243.1:0-3097 GCA_036276395.1 Pseudomonas sp. | reverse complement strand
CCGCATCGAGCCGATGCGCCGCTGGTACTGGTGCTGCATGGCCTGACCGGCTCGTCCAGCTCGCTCTATGTGCTGGGTCTGCAGCAAGCCCTGGCGGCTCAGGGCTGGGCCAGCGTGGCGCTGAACTGGCGCGGCTGCTCCGGCGAACCGAATCTGCTGGCCCGGGGGTACCACTCAGGGGCCAGCGAGGATCTGGCGGAAACCCTGCGCCATCTGCGTGCGCAACGACCGATGGCGCCGATCTATGCCGTGGGTTATTCCCTGGGCGGCAATGTGCTGCTCAAGTACCTCGGCGAGACGGGCGCCGATAGCCAGCTGCAGGGCGCGGCGGCGGTGTCGGTGCCCTTTCGCCTGGACCAGTGCGCCGACCGCATCGGCATGGGTTTCTCACGGGTCTACCAGAGCCACTTTATGCGCGAGATGGTGTCCTACGTGAAGGACAAGCAGCGCCTGTTCGCCCATCAGGGCCAGGCCGAACGCCTGGCCACCCTGGAGAAGCTCGGCCCACTGGACGATATGCGCACCTTCTGGGATTTCGACGGCCGCGTCACCGCACCGCTGCATGGCTACGCCGACGCCGAGGACTACTACCGTCGCGCCTCCAGCCGCTACTTTCTCGGCCGGATCGAGACCCCGACGCTGATTATTCAGGCCGCCGACGATCCCTTCGTGTTTGCCCACAGCCTGCCTGACGCCTGCGAACTCTCGCCCAGCATCGAATTCGAACTGCACGCCCACGGCGGCCATGTCGGCTTTGTCGAAGGCAGCCTGGGTAAGCCGGGTTATTACCTGGAACGGCGTATTCCGCAGTGGCTGGCCGAGCAGGCGGCAAAGCCCCTCTAGGTTCAGATCACCTGCTCCAGCGGCACATGCAGCTTGGCGTAGAGCGCCTCCACCGCCTCGCGGGCCTGGGGCGCAATATAGCCGCCCTCCAGCGCCAGCACCTGGTAGATGCCACGGCGCAGCATCTCTTGGCTAAGGTCACCGGGGTTGCCGCGAGTGGTGCAGAGAAAGCGCACCCAGGAGGTCATGATGATCCAGCTGTTGAGGGTCAGCGCCTCGATCTGCGGCTCATTCATCAACAGAATGCCGGCCTCGACAAAGCCCTGATAAATGCCCTGCGCGCGCTGCAGGCAGCGCTGCGAGAACAGCTTGTAGCGCTCGGCCAGTGCAGCGTCGCTGTCAAGCAGGTGCTCCAGGTCGCGGTGCAGAAAGCGGTAATGCCACATGGCCGCCAGCAGCGCTTCCAGGTAGAAGGTCTTGTCCTGCACCGTCAGCGCGCGGCCCTCTGGGCGGCGTAGAAAGGTATCCACCTGGCTTTCGTAGAGGGCGAACAGCTCGGCGATGATCGCCTGTTTGTTGCGGAAGTAGTAATACAGATTGCCCGGCGAGATCCCCAGGTGCGCGGCGATATGGTTGGTGGTGACACTGCGCTCACCCTGGGCGTTGAACAGCTCAAGGCTGGCCTGAATGATGCGTTCGCGGGTTTTCAGTGGGGCTGACATGGCTCGATCTCGACTCAAAAGCCCGGCAAAGGTACAGGCAGAAACGTCAGAAGTGTTACCGGAAAACGCTGTGGAACCGTGCGCTAACTTTTCGTTGGGCTACGTTGGTCAGCCAGGCAGGCGATGCTATTTGACAGATTAGAGCAATTGCTCTAAAAATCCAGCACACCTTTTCTGCAGCGGCCTCAGCTCACCTGATGCACTGCATTGCCGGAATGCCGAGGAGCTACACCATGGTCGCCGACGTCGCCTACCTAGAACAAAGCCTGCAACGCAGCCAACAGCAGCTCAGCCAGCTGGAGAGCAGCTTTGCCCGGCAGCGCCAGGCGTTCAAGGCCAACCCCATGCCCTCGGCCGAGCAGCGCATGCAGTGGCTCAAGGTGCTGCGCGACTTGCTCAGCAACGAGCGGGACGCGCTGATCGGCGCCATCTCCCAGGATTTCAGCAACCGCAGCGCCGACGAAACCCTGCTTGCCGAGCTGATGCCCAGCCTGCATGGCATCCACTACGCGAGCAAACGCATCAAGAAGTGGATGAAGCCTTCGCGGCGCAGCGTCGGCCTGCAATTTATGCCGGCTTCGGCCAAGGTCATCTACCAGCCGCTGGGCGTGGTCGGGGTGATAGTGCCGTGGAACTACCCGCTGTTTCTCGCCATCGGCCCACTGGTTGGCGCCCTGGCCGCTGGCAACCGGGTGATGATCAAGATGAGTGAGTCGACCCCGGCCACCTCGCAGCTGGTCAAGGATCTGCTGGCCAAGGTGTTCCCCGAGGATCTGGTAACCGTGGTGCTGGGCGAGGCGGAAGTGGGTATGGCCTTCTCCAAGCTGCCGTTCGACCATCTGCTGTTTACCGGTGCCACCAGCATAGGCCGGCACGTGATGCGCGCCGCGGCCGAGAACCTCACCCCGGTCACCCTGGAGCTGGGCGGCAAGTCGCCGGCCATCGTCTCGGCCTCCGTACCGCTGAGTGATGCCGCCGAGCGCATCGCCTTCGGCAAGACCATGAATGCCGGCCAGACCTGCGTCGCCCCGGATTACGTACTGGTGCCGAAAGACCGCGTGGAGGGCTTTGTCGAGGCTTATCGCAATGCGGTGCAGAGCTTCTACCCGACGCTTGCGGACAACCCGGATTACACCGCCATCATCAACGAGCGCCAGCAGCAGCGCCTCAATGGCTACCTGCAGGACGCCGAGAGCAAGGGCGCGACCATTATCCCGCTGTACCCCGAAGCCCAGGGCCGGCGCATGCCGCAGGCCGTGCTGCTGAATGTGACGGATGAGATGAAGGTGATGCAGGACGAGATTTTCGGCCCGCTGCTGCCGATCATCCCCTACGACAAGCTGGAAGATGCCTTCGCCTTTATCAACGAGCGCGACCGGCCGCTGGCGCTGTACTACTTCGGCTACGACAAGGGCGAGCAACAGCGCGTGCTGCACGAGACTCATTCGGGCGGCGTGTGCCTCAACGACACGCTGCTGCACGTGGCCCAGGACGACATGCCATTCGGCGGCATCGGTCCGTCCGGAATGGGCCATTACCACGGCCATGAAGGTTTCCTGACCTTCAGCAAGGCCAAGGGCGTGCTGATCAAA
>DASUOY010000242.1:0-8693 GCA_036276395.1 Pseudomonas sp. | reverse complement strand
GCGATCATCCGGGTCGGCATTGGCCAGGATGGCCGCTTCAGGGATGGCTTCCAGCAGCCCCAGGCCGATCATCGGTGGGGCGATGCGGGCGGAGAACAGTGTGGCGGGATGTAGCGGGCCGTAACCGAGCTGGCTGATTTCCAGGCTGGGCTTGCGCAGTTCGACCTGCTGGCCATCAGTAAAGCTGAGCTGTTGTGTGCGGTAACTGACGCGCACCTTGCCTTCGGGCGCCGTGCCGGGGTTGGCCATATCCTGCAGCTGAGCGCCGTAGCTGGGTTCGGCCAGCACGCCGAGGCGCTCGATGATGGCGGCATGTTCACTGCCGGCAGGAATAGACAGGCGCACCAGCATGGACGCCGCGCTCTGCGCATCGGCGGCCGGAGGATGGCCGCGGCCGTCCTTGATATGGCAGTTCTGGCAGGCATTGGTGTTGAACAGCGGGCCGAGCCCGTCGCGGGCGGTGGTGGTGGCGGGTGCGGTGACCCAGGGGTTGCGGAAGAAGCTGTTGCCGACGCTGAAATCCAGGCGGCGTGACGGCGACAGATTGGCCGAAGGCAGGGAGAAGGCGTTCTGGTCGGCCTTGCGCACCGTGGCGCTACCGGCCGAAAGGGCCTCGCCGGGTTCTGCCTGGGTGAAGCGGGGCGTTTGATCGCAGGCGGCCAGGCTCAGGCCCAAGGCCAACAGCACAACGCGATACGGCGCAAACATGGAAGGAGATCCGCAGCAGAAAAACAGGCGGCAGATATTAACAGCCTGGACTGGTTTAAATAAGATAGATTTTCATTATCAATGGTGGCGCAAAGTCGCAGGCCACAAAAAATCGCCGGGAGCGATTTTTGACGTTGCGTAGCGACGGCCCCGAAGGGGTGGCCGCCATGGATGGCAGGCCACAAAAAAGCCGCGATTCGGGTAACGAATTGCGGCTTTTTATGCACTACCAACTGTAGGACTTTGCGAGCTAGAGCGAGACAAGGCGAAAACAGCCGAGGAAGCGGAGTTTACGTGTTGTAAATGAGCATTCCGAGGCTGTTTTCAACGCAGTATCGCCGACGCGCAGCAAGTCCTACGCTGCTTAGAAGCTGTGGTCAGCGGTATCCGGATTTAGATCGCTGATGCCCAGCTTGCCGGCTGCCAGTTCGATGGCGCCGGTCTGCTTGACCAGGGCGGCGATGGCGTCACGGACGATCTGTTGACCAGCAGTGTTGTCGGCGGCGATCAGCTGATCGAAGTGCAGGTTGTTCTTCTCGGCGCTGTCGACCAGGGCCTGCAGCTTGCCTTCGCTGGCTTCCAGGTCGGCCTTCAGGCTGCTGTCGGCTGCGGCGTCAACCTTGGCCACCAGGGACGACAGGCTCGGGCCGGTCAGGGTGGTGCCGTCGACCTTCTTGTACTCGCCCAGATAGACGTTGCGAATGCCTTTACCGTTATAGAAGTGCGAGTTGTGGGTGTTGTCGCTGAAGCAGTCGTGCTCGTCTTCGGTGGAGTTGGCTTCCAGCGCGACCTTCATGCGCTCGCCGGCCAGTTCGCCGAGGGACAGGCTGCCCATGCCGAACAGCATCTTGCGCAGGCCGTTCTCGGCCGATTCGGCCTCCAGCTTGGCGCGGTAGTTGTCGGCATTGCCGGCTTGCCACTGCACGACCATCGCGTCGAGGTCGCTGACCAGCAGGTCGGCGGCGGCCTTGATAAAGGCGCGACGGCGCTCGTTGTTGCCGCCGGTCGCGCCTTCACCCACCACGAAATCGCTGGCCGGGCGTGCGCCGGCGCCTGGGTTGCTGCCGTTGAGGTCCTGGCCCCAGAGCCGGAACTCGATGGCGTGGTAGCCGGTGGCGACGTTGGCTTCGGAGCCGCCCAGTTCATTCAGGCTGGCCAGCAGTTCGGGGGTGATGTTGCTGGCATCGAGCTTGTCTTCGCCGACCTGCAGCGAGCTGTTGGCGATGATATTGGCGCCGGCGCCCGGGTTGCCCAGGGCATGTTGGTAGTCCTTGGCGACGTAGTCGATCAGGCCTTCGTCCAGCGGCCAGGCGTTGAGCTGGCCTTCCCAGTCATCGACCACGGCGTTGCCGAAGCGGAACACTTCGCTCTGCATATAGGGTACGCGCGCGGCCAGCCAGGCTTCGCGGGCGGCTTGCAGGGTGGCGTCGTTCGGGTTGGCGAGCAGGACGTCGATCGCACCTTGCAGGGCCTTGCCGGTGCTGGCGGCGTCGCTGAACACGGCCAGGGCCAGGTTCGCGTAGTGGCTGACCACGGCTTTGCCGGCGGCTGCATCGACCGGGCTGGCGGTCGCTGCCGGGGCGCTGGTGCTCGCGGCAGCCGGGGCTGCGGCTTGGCTGGTCGGCGCTTTGTCTTCACCGCAACCGGCGAGCGAAATGGCGAGAGCGAGCAGGCTGGCAGAGGCCAGGGGCATACGGAGCATGGCGAAATCCTTTGCAAGTGAGGGAGAGCACTCGCGGGGGGAGTGCAAAAACCAAAACATAATGCGAAAGATTTGCATTTTGCGCAAAGGGTCGTTGCATCTTTTTCAGGAAAAGCTGTGGCTAATGTCTGCGTTGGCGTTGGCCTATGTGGCTAAAATGCAGGCTCGCGCGCCATCCACAACTAGGGAGAGTCCCGTATGAGCCTTACCAGTGTTGCCGTTGCTGTGATCCTGCTGCTTCTCGTTGCCTATGCGGTGGTGCTCTACAACGCGCTGGTGCGCTTGAAGCACGGGGTGAGCAAGGCCTGGTCGAATATCGATGTGATGCTCAAGCAGCGCCATGAAGAACTGCCCAAGTTGGTGGAAACCTGCAAGCAGTATATGCAGCACGAGCGCACCACCCTGGAGGCGGTGATCGCCGCCCGCAGTGCCGTGTCCAGCGCCCGGGAGAAGGGCGATATGGGCGCCTTGGGCAAGGCCGAGACCGGCTTGCGCATGGGCCTCGGCCAGCTGTTCGCCCTGGCCGAGAACTATCCGGAGCTCAAGGCCAATGAAAGTTTCCAGCATCTGCAGCAGCGCATCAGCGGTCTGGAAAATGGCATTGCCGACCGCCGCGAGCTGTACAACGAGGCGGTCAATCTGAACAACGTGCGCATCGAGCAGTTTCCCGATCTGATCATCGCCCGCCTGTTCGCCTTCAAGGAGGCCGTGTTGTTGGAGTTCAGCGAGGGCGAGAAGGCCGACGTCGATATCAAGTCACTGTTCGGTTAAGCCATGGATATTCAGGAACAGGCCATTGCCCTGGCCTGCAGCGTGACGGCCGCGGGAGGCGGTGCCTGGTGGTTTCTCCGGCGTTTCTCCCAGGCCCGGCATTTGCTCGATACGCCCACCTCGAAGATCCGCTCTGCGGCCCAGGGCTATGTCGAGCTCTACGGGGTCTTGCAGGAAACGACCGAGGCGCAACTGAACGCACCGCTGACCAATACGCCGTGCCTGTGGTGGCGTTACAAGATCGAGGAGTACCGCTCCGACGGCGACAAGCGCAGCTGGCGCACCCTGGAAAGCGGCAGCAGCGAGGCCTGGCTGAGCCTGGGCGACGGCACCGGCAGCTGCCTGATCAACCCGCGGGGCGCTGAGGTGCGACCGCAGACCCGGCAGGTCTGGAAAGGCAGCCTGCGCCATCCCCTGGGGGCGGCCAGGACCGGCTGGGGCGCCCTGTTCGGCGGCGCAAATAACTATCGCTACACCGAGGAGCGACTGCACGTCGGTCAGCCGCTGTATGCCATAGGCGACTTTCGCAGCACTGGCGGTGGTCGCCAGGGCCTGGATACGCAGGCGGCCAAGGGTGCGGTGATCCGCGAATGGAAGAGCGACTTCAGTGGTTTGCTGCAGCGTTTCGATACGGACGGCAATGGCCAGCTGGACGAGCAGGAGTGGCAGCGTGTGCAGCTGGCCGCCGGCCTGGAAGCGGAAGATCGGCACCGCCAGCAGAGCGTGCAGCCGGCGCTACATCACCTGGGCAAGCCGGCCGAGGCGCAGCCGTTTGTGCTGTCCTGCGCCGGTGAGGATGACTTGGTGCGCCAGTTCTACTGGCAGGCCGCTGGCGGTGCCCTGCTCTGCGTGCTGGGCGCCCTGGCCACGGCCTGGTTGCTGGGGGTGGAGAGGGTGTAGGGTGCGCCATGCGCACCCTACCGATTTACCGCCCCTACCTAAGGCAGCGTGGCCGGGTTGGCGGCGCTGTTCAGGCGGCGGGCCTGCTTGAGGTAGCTGGTCAGCTCGCGGGCCGGTAGCGGCTTGCTGTAGAAGTAGCCTTGGCCCTCGTTACAGCCCTGGGCAATGATGTAGGTCTCCTGCTCCAGGGTTTCCACCCCTTCGGCGATCACCTGCATGCCCAGGCTCTTACCCAGCTGGATGATGGCGCGCACTATGGTGGCGTCGTCTTCGTCTTCCAGCAGATCCTGCACGAAGCTCTTGTCGATCTTGATCTTGTCCAGCGGCAGGCTCTTCAGGTAGCTCAGCGAGGAGTAGCCGGTACCGAAGTCGTCGATGGCGATCAGCGCACCGGAGCGGCGCAGGCTAAGCAGATGCTGGGCCGCGGTGTTGATGTCTTCCATCAGGCCGGTCTCGGTAACCTCAAGCTCCAGGCTGCGTGGCGGCAAGCGGTAGATCTGCATCAGGTTGTTGACCACCCGCGGCAGTTCGGCGTGGTGCAGCTGCACGGTGGACAGGTTGACCGCCATGCGCAGTTCGCTGAAGCCCTGGTCGTGCCATTCGCGCAGTTGGCGGCAGGTCTGGTCGAGAATCCATTCGCCGATCGGGATGATGGTGCCGTTCTGCTCCGCCAGCGGGATAAACAGGTCTGGCGGGACGAAGCCGTGTTGCGGATGTTGCCAGCGCAGCAGCGCCTCGACGCCCACCACGCTGTGATCGCGGTAGTCCACCTGGGGTTGGTAAACCAGATGCAGCTGGTTCAGCGCCAGGGCGTCACGCAGGTCTTTCTCCAGTTCGCGGCGGCGGCGCATTTCGCTGTCGACACTGGCGATATAGAACTGGTAGCGGTTGCGCGAGCGGCTCTTGGCCAGGGTCATGGTCTGTTCGGCTTTCTGCAGCAGCTTCTCGGTGCTGTCGCCGTCTTCCGGGAACAGGGTGATGCCGATGGTGGCGCGCAGGCGCACTTCCTGGTTGTCCAGGCTGAAGGGGGTATCCAGATCGTCCAGCACGGTCTGCGCCAGTTCGGCGGCCTCGTAGGGCTGCTCGATATCGGCCTGGACCAGGGCGAACTGGTCGCCGCCCAGGCGGGCCAGGGCGCCGAGGCGGCCGCTATGGCCGCGCAGGCGATCGGACAGGGCCAGCAGCAGCTGGTCGCCGGTCTGGTAGCTGAACTGTTCGTTGATGCCCTTGAAGTCGTCCAGGCCTACGCACAGCACCGCCACGCGGCGTTGCAGGCGGCCGGCGTCTTCGAGAATCTGGTCGAGTTGCTGTTGCAGCTGCTGGCGGTTCGGCAGGCCGGTGAGGAAGTCGTACTGGGCCATGCGCAGCAGGCTGTTTTCCGCTTCGCGACGCAGGTGGGTGTTGCGCTCGATGGAGGAGAGCAGCTGGTTGGCGGTGTTGATCCACAGGCCCAGTTCGTTCTTCTCGTTGCCCTTGAGCATCGGCAGCTTGTGCTCGCTGGGGCGGTCCGGGTTGATATTGGTCAGGTGCTCGATGATTTTCGACAGTGGCTTGGTCAGCAGCCAGTGGTAGACCAAGTACAGCACCAGGCCCATGGCCAGGGCGCGCAGTACGCCGGAGATAAAGATGATCACCGAGTTGGTGACGAAGCTCTGGCCGTAGGGGGCGGTGTCGAGGGTGATGCTGAGGTCACCGTAGTATTCGCTGTAGGGGCCGCGGCCTACCAGGCGGGTGGTGAAGTTCTGCTCTTTGCCGAGGATGGGGTCGGTCAGCCAGCGGGTGGGCATGTCCACCTGCTCGCGGGATTTCTCCGCCAGCATGGGCTCGTTCGGGTGGCCGATGGCGGCCATGCGCACCGACTCATGCTGGAACAGGCCTTCGATAACCTGCATGCCCATCTCGCGATCCAGGCTGTACACCGCCTGGGTCGATGGGTCACGGAACATGCCGAGGATGCGATGGGCGTCGTTGGCTACTGCCTGACGGGTTTTGTAAACATCGAAGATAATTTGCGCGCAGCTCAAAACTACGCCAACGATCAGTGCCGAGAGCAGCACCACACGCAGCAACTTCAGGGACAAGCTGTTTTTGAGTTCCAGCTTCAAGTGGTGGTTCCTTGTTCGAAGCCTTAGGCGTCAGACGTTACTGAGTATTGGCAAAGTCGCGCTTGCAGTCAAAGGGCCATTACCAAAGTTTGTCGAACAATTTCGCGGCAACTTTAGCTGCGCGCAGCTTGTCAGGACGAGCGGCTTGCGGGGGGATATCCTTTGCTGGCGGCATGGCCTTGAGCCGCGCCGAACAACTTGAGTGGAGCATATTACTGCGCGCGGCGCTATCGGGCGGTGCAGTCTGAACGGGCCAATTTGCTGGCGTTCAGGCGGTTGTTGGGGGTCGCGGGCGCAGAGTCTGTAGCCCTGCTAAAGCTAAAAAACCCGGCGCGAAGGCCGGGTTTTTACTGTAACGCGGGGTACTTAGGCGGCGTAGTTTTTCGCTACGAAGTCCCAGTTGACCAGGTTCCAGAACGCTTCGACATACTTCGGACGCAGGTTGCGGTAGTCGATGTAGTAAGCGTGTTCCCATACGTCGCAGGTCAGCAGCGGGGTGTCGCCGCTGGTCAGCGGGCAGCCGGCGCCGATGGTGCTGGCCAGGGCCAGGGAGCCGTCAGCCTTCTTCACCAGCCAGCCCCAGCCGGAACCGAAGGTGCCGATGGTGACCTTGCTGAACTCTTCCTTGAACTTGTCGAAGGAACCGAAGGCGGCGTTGATCGCGTCAGCCAGGGCGCCAGTCGGTTGGCCGCCGGCGTTAGGCGCCAGGCAGTTCCAGTAGAAGGTGTGGTTCCACACCTGAGCGGCGTTGTTGAAGATGCCGCCCGAGGAAGTCTTGACGATTTCTTCCAGGGTTTTGCCTTCGAACTCGGTGCCAGGCACCAGGTTGTTCAGGTTCACCACGTAGGTGTTGTGGTGCTTGTCATGGTGGAATTCCAAGGTTTCCTTGGAGATGTGCGGCTGCAGAGCATCATGAGCGTAAGGCAGTGGCGGCAATTCGAAAGCCATGGTTGATCTCCTAATCAGGTCTGGTGCGGTGTGCGCTAAGCCGATCACGGGCGGCCCTAAATAGCGGCGTGAGTTATCTCTTTGCGCCGCAAGCCCTGAATCATAGCACTGGCCCCGCGGCTTAAACACGCGGCAACTGTGTGGGAAACCCAGCGTGCGTCAGCCAAGTCCGGGGTTGGCCAGCAGTTGCCAGGTGACGCTGAACATCATCAGCGCCACGCCCAGGTCGATCAGCCGCCAGGTGCTCGGCCGCGCCAGCCAGGGCGCGAGCCAGGCAGCGCCCAGGGCCAGGCAGAAGAACCAGATCAGCGAGGCGCTGGCCGCGCCCATGGCATAGGCGCCGGGCACGCTCTGCTGGGCGCCGAGTGAGCCGATCAGCAGCACGGTATCCAGGTACACGTGAGGGTTGAGCAGAGTCACGGCCAGTGCCGCGAGCAAGACCGCCTTGCGCGAGCGTGGGCCGGTATCCGCCGCCTGGTTCAGGGCCTGGGGCCGGCAGGCGCGCAGCAACGCCTGGCTGCCGTACCAAAGCAGAAAGGCCGCGCCGCCCCAGCGCGCTATGCCTAATAAAAGCGGGCTTTGCGCCAGCAGGGCGGCCAGGCCGAAGACCCCGGCGGCCACCAGCAGGGCGTCGCACACCACACAGAGCAAGGCCACCGGCAGGTGGTGTTCGCGCCTCAGGCTTTGCGCCAGGACGAAAGCGTTCTGCGCACCGAGGGCAATGATCAGGCCCGCGGCGATCAATAACCCGTTTGTATAGCTTTGCCACATAACCCGTTCTCCTCTCTCAATGCTGGCCAGTCTGCGGCGCCTGGCTGTATAAGAAAAACCAATAGTGCTGATTGCTCATTAGGAGAACTGATTTGTTCGACTACAAATTACTCGCCGCCCTGGCCGCCGTGGTGGAGCAGGCCGGTTTCGACCGTGCGGCCCAGGTGCTGGGCTTGTCGCAATCGGCGGTGTCGCAGCGGATCAAACTGCTCGAAGCCCGGGTCGGCCAGCCGGTGCTGGTACGCGCCACGCCGCCCGCGCCGACGGAGATCGGCCAGCGCTTGCTCAATCATGTGCAGCAGGTACGCCTACTCGAACGTGACCTGCAAGGGCAGGTGCCGGCGCTGGATGAGGGGCGGCTGCCCGAGCGTCTGCGTATTGCCCTGAATGCCGACAGCCTGGCGACCTGGTGGGCGGGCGCGGTGGGCGAGTTCTGCGCTAGCCAGCGCTTGCTGTTGGATCTGGTGGTGGAGGATCAGGATGTGGGCCTCAAGCGCATGCGCGCCGGCGAGGTGGCCGCCTGCGTCTGCGCCAGCGAGCGGCCGGTGGCCGGTGCGCGGGCCTTGCCGCTGGGTGCCATGCGCTACCGTGCGCTGGCCAGCCCGGCCTTTATTGCCCGGCATTTTCCCCTTGGGGTGAATGCACGGGCGTTGGCCCAGGCGCCGGCCATCGTCTTTGGTCCGGACGACCAACTGCAGCACCGCTACCTGTCGGCGCTGGGGGTTGAGGGCGGCTTTGTTCACCACCTCTGCCCGTCGTCCGAGGGCTTTGTGCGCCTGGCCGAGGCC
>DASUOY010000241.1:0-2138 GCA_036276395.1 Pseudomonas sp. | reverse complement strand
TCCTCACCGCAGTGATCTGCTGGACCCTGCTGGTGCTGGGCGCCGATAGCATCCTGCCGCTGCTTGGCACAGGCACCGCCGGGGCCATGGTCAATGACCACCATGTCACCGAGGAATTGCGCCACCACCTTGGCGAGATTTCCGAGATCCTGTTCTTCCTGATGGGCGCCATGACCATTGTCGAGCTGATCGACGCCCACGAAGGTTTCAAGGTCATCACCGACCGCATCCGCACCAACAAGCGCGTCACCCTGTTGTGGGTAGTGGCGCTGATTACCTTCTTCCTCTCCTCCGTGCTGGATAACCTGACCACCACCATCGTTATGGTTTCGCTGCTGCGCAAACTGGTCGCCGAGCAGAAAGAACGCTGGTTCTACGTGGGTATCGTGGTGATCGCCGCCAACGCCGGCGGCGCCTGGTCGCCCATCGGTGACGTGACTACCACCATGCTGTGGATCGGCAACCAGGTCACCGCCAGCGGCATAGTGACCAACCTGTTTATTCCCAGCATGGTTTGCCTGCTGGTGCCACTGCTGGTTCTCAGCCTGACCATGAAAGGCGAGATCCAGCGCCCGCACATCAAAACCTCCAAGGAAGAGCGCCGCGACCCCACCACGCCCTTTGAGCGCAACCTGGTATTTGCCCTGGGCATCGGCGCCCTGGTGTTTGTCCCGGTGTTCAAGACCGTCACCCACCTGCCGCCCTATATGGGCATCCTGTTCGGCCTGGGTGTGCTCTGGGTGGTCACCGAAGTGATTCACCGCGGCAAGAACGACGAAGACAAACACCCGCTGTCGGTGGTTGGTGTGCTGCGGCGTATCGACACCACCAGCGTGCTGTTCTTCCTCGGCATCCTGCTGGCGGTCTCCAGCCTCGCCACCGCAGGCCACCTGATCCAGGTCGCGACCTTGCTGCGCGAGAGCCTGGGCGATGTCTACGCAATCAATATCGCCATCGGCCTGCTGTCCTCGGTGGTGGATAACGTGCCGCTGGTAGCCGGTGCCATGAAAATGTACCCGCTGGTGACTGCCGAAGCCCTGGCGCTGGCCGGTGCAGACAGCGCCTGGCTGAGCAACTTCCAGGTGGATGGGGTGTTCTGGGAAATGCTCGCCTATTGCGCCGGCACCGGCGGCAGCTGCCTGATCATCGGCTCGGCAGCCGGCGTGGCGGCCATGGGCATGGAGAAGATCAACTTTATCTGGTACCTGAAGAAGATCAGCCTGCTGGCCTTCCTCGGCTATATCTCCGGCGCGGCAACCTATATCGCGATTGCCACCCTGAGCTGACCCTCAATCAGGCCGTGCGCCAGTGGCGCACGGCATCAAGCCAGGAACAGGGCCCATGGACGTCAGTAAAACCCGCACCAGCTTCTACCGCCGCCTCTATGTGGCCTGGCTGATCGACAGCGGCGCCGCCACCAGCGTCCCGGCGCTGATGACCGCCACCGGCATGCCACGACGCACCGCCCAGGACACTCTGGCCGCCCTGGCCGAGCTGGATATCGACTGTGCCTTCCAGCAGGAAAGCGGCGAACGCAATAACGCCGGGCACTATGAGATTCGTGACTGGGGCGCGATCAATCCGCAGTGGATTGCCGCCAATCTGCCGCAGATCAAGGCCGTACTCGGCTACCCCTGAGCTGACATACCAGCCGCGCGGCTGATTTACTGCTATCGACAAGCAAGCCGCGCCCAGCTGTGGGAAAATCCCGCGCCCCAAGCCTTAGATCCGCCCGCCATGTCCCTGCCGCCGAAACGCCCCAGCCGTAACCCCACCACACCGCGCCGTGCCCCGAGCAAGCCCGGCACCGGTACGCCCGATACGGCCAAGGGCCAGCTGCACCCGCGCAACCGCCACCAGGGGCGTTATGACTTCCCCGCGCTGATCAAGGCCAGCCCGGAGCTGGCGGCCTTTGTGATCATCAACCCCTATGGCAATGAGAGCATCGACTTCGCCAACCCGGCGGCGGTCAAGGTGTTCAACCGGGCGCTGCTCAAGCAGTTCTATGGCATCCAGCATTGGGATATTCCGGCGGATTATCTGTGCCCGCCGATCCCCGGGCGCGCCGATTACCTGCATTACCTGGCCGATCTGCTGGCCGCCAGTAATGGCGGCGAGATACCGCGCGGGGCCAAGGT
>DASUOY010000240.1:0-3033 GCA_036276395.1 Pseudomonas sp. | reverse complement strand
ACCGAACTGGTCCTGGGCTTCACGGCTGATGCCGTGCATCTTGCCCAGCATTTCAGCGGTCAGACCCATCATGCCCGACGCCTTGGCGGCGTACAGGGACATGTGCGGGTTCGGATCGACGCCGTGCATCATGCCGACGTGGCCCATGTGCTCCACACCGCCGATGACGAACACGTCACCGTTGCCGGTCTGGATCGCCTGCACGGCAGTGTGCAGGGCGCTCATGGACGAACCGCACAGGCGGCTCACGGTCTGGCCAGCACTGGTGTGTGGGATCTGGGTCATCAGCGACGCCATGCGCGCGATGTTCCAGCCCTGCTCCAGGGTCTGGTTGACGCAGCCCCAGATCACGTCCTCCACTTCGGCCGGATCGACCTTGGTGTTACGCGCCAGCACGCCGCTGATCAGGTTGGCCGACATGGTTTCGGCACGGGTGTTGCGGTGCATGCCGCCCTTGGAACGACCCATGGGGGTACGGCCGAAGTCGACGATCACTGCATCTCTAGGATTCAGGCTCATAAATTCACTCTCGCTCTAGTCTGTCCGCGATTAACCGAAAAACTTCTGGCCGCTGGCGGCCATTTCGCGAAGTTTGGCGGTCGGGTGGTACAGCGCGCCCAGATCGGCGTACTTGTCGGCCAGGGCCACGAATTCGGCTACACCGATGGAGTCGATGTAACGCAGCGCACCACCACGGAAGGGCGGGAAGCCAATGCCGTAGATCAAGCCCATATCGGCTTCGGCAGCGGTCTCAACAATGCCGTCTTCCAGGCAACGTACAGTTTCCAGGCACAGCGGGATCATCATGAAGTTGATGATGTCTTCATCGGTCACTTCACGCTGCTCGGTCACGATGGACTTCAGCAACTCGTAAGCGGTCGGATCGGAAACCTTCTTCGGCTTGCCGCGCTTGTCCATTTCGTAGGAGTAGAAGCCCTTGCCGTTCTTCTGACCCAAACGATTGGCTTCGTACATCACGTCGACCGCAGTACGACCTTCGACCGCCATGCGATCCGGGAAGCCTTCGGCCATTACGTCACGACCATGGTGACCGGTGTCGATACCGACCACGTCGGACAGGTACGCCGGGCCCATGGGCCAGCCGAACTTTTCCATGACCTTGTCGATACGCACGAAGTCGACGCCGAACGCCAGCAGCTTGGAGAAACCGCCGAAATACGGGAACAGCACGCGGTTGACCAGGAAGCCCGGGCAGTCATTGACTACAACGGGGGTCTTGCCCATCTTCTTGGCGTAGGCAACGGTGGTGGCAACCGCCACTTCGCTGGACTTCTCGCCGCGGATGACTTCGACCAGCGGCATCATGTGCACCGGGTTGAAGAAGTGCATGCCGACGAAGTTTTCCGGGCGTTTGAGGGCCTTGGCCAGCAAGCTGATGGAAATAGTCGAGGTGTTAGACGCGAGGATAGCGTCTTCGCGAACCACGCCTTCCACTTCGGCCAGCACGATCTGCTTGACCTTGGGGTTCTCGACCACGGCTTCGACAACGATGTCGACAGCGCCGAAGTCACCGTAGGACATGGTCGGGCGAATGGCGGTGAGGGCTTCGGCCATCTTCGCCGGAGTCATGCGACCCTTGGCAACGCGGCTGCCGAGCAGCTTGGAAGCCTCGGCCAGCCCCATCTGGATACCCTCTTCGCGGATATCCTTCATCAGGATCGGGGTGCCCTTGGAGGCGGACTGGTAGGCGATACCACCACCCATGATGCCGGCGCCGAGCACGGCGGCCAGTTTCACGTCTTTGGCGATTTCGTCGTGGTGCTTGGCCTTCTTCTTCAGTTCCTGGTCATTGAGGAACAGACCGATCAGGCTTTCGGCAACCGAAGTCTTGGCCAGCTTGACGAAGCCAGCGGCTTCCACTTCCAGCGCCTTGTCACGACCGAAGTTGGCGGCTTTCTGGATGGTTTTGATCGCTTCAACCGGGGCCGGGTAGTTCGGGCCGGCTTGGCCAGCCACGAAACCCTTGGCGGTTTCGAAGCACATCATCTGCTCAATGGCGTTGAGCTTGAGCTTTTCCAGCTTGGGCTGACGCTTGGCCTTGTAGTCCAGCTCGCCGGAGATAGCGCGCTTGACCAGATCCAGAGCAGCGGCCTGGAGCTTGTCGGCTGCTACCACGGCGTCAACGGCGCCTGCCTTGAGGGCGTCGGCAGCCTTGTTTTCCTTGCCTGCGGCAATCCACTCGACGGCGTTATCGGTACCGATAACCCGCGGCAGACGCACGGTACCGCCGAAGCCTGGGTAGATGCCCAGTTTTACTTCCGGCAGGCCAACCTTGGCGCCTTCGGCCATGACGCGGTAATCCGCCGCCAGGCACATTTCAAAACCACCGCCCAGGGCGATGCCATTGATAGCGACCACAGTCGGAACATTGAGGTCTTCAAAATCACTGAAGATCTTGTTGGCTTCGAGGTTGCCAGCCACCAGTTCTGCGTCGGGCAGCTTGAAGCTCTCGACGAACTCGGTGATGTCGGCGCCGACGATAAATACGTCTTTGCCACTGGTGACAATCACGCCCTTGATCGAACCATCGGCCTTGATCGCATCAACGGATTGACGCAGTTCATTCAGGGTAAGACGGTTGAATTTGTTGACGGATTCACCCTTGAGGTCGAATTTCAATTCGACGATGCCACTCTCAAGAGCCTTAACCGTGATGGCTTTACCTTCGTAAATCATCAACTGATCTCCACGGTATGGAAGCTGAACAGTACACATCGGAGCCAACCAGCGAGCTACTCAACGGCATATAGCCGTTTTGAGATTAGCCCCAATCAGCCTGGCACACCCACCGACGCGATAATCGGGCTGTATAGGCGCCGCCTTAACAGACAAACGCTCAATTCATACGCCCGTTTGATTTGGGTGTGTGCACCTTCAAGGAAAAGCCCCGATTTGTCAATTGGCCTCTTGTGACTGGCAACCCGCGGGGAAAAGCGAGCCCCACCACGGTGGTCCTGCGCAAGAAACTGCGCGGCGAAAAATCCGGCATCAGCCTCGATTAACGGCAATTAC
>DASUOY010000239.1:0-5181 GCA_036276395.1 Pseudomonas sp. | reverse complement strand
GGAGGCCCAGGGCCAGCCTATCGACGCGGTGATGCGTCTGGTCAATGGGCAGACCCGCGAGCCGGTGGACAACCCCATCGCCCAGGTGCTGCGTGAAGATACCGGCAAGCAGCTGGCAGCCGGCACCGTGCTGCTCAGGCGCGACGGCAGCGAGTCCGCCATCGAGGACTCGGCCGCACCCATCCATGACTCGATCGGGCAGATCAAAGGCGCGGTCATGGTGTTTCACGACATGACCGCCACCCACGAGATGACCCAGAAAATGGCCCATCTGGCGCAGCATGACGCCCTCACCAACCTGCCCAACCGCGCCCTGCTCAACGACCGCATCAGCCAGTCGATTGCCCTGGCCGAGCGCCGCGGCAGCCAGCTGGCGCTGCTGTTTCTCGACCTGGACAACTTCAAGCACATCAACGATTCCCTCGGCCACGGCGCCGGCGACCAGCTGCTGCAAGCGGTGGCGCTGCGCCTGAGCAGCTGCGTGCGCAGCTCCGATACGGTCAGCCGCCTGGGCGGCGACGAGTTCGTGGTGCTGCTCGGTGAAAGCAACTCGGCCGAGGATGCCGCGCGCACCGCCGAGAAAATCCTCGCGGCCCTGGGCGCGCCCCACAGCATCCGCGACCAGCAGCTGCACGTGACCTCCAGCATCGGCATCAGCACCTACCCGGCCGACGCCCTGGATGCCGAAGGCCTGATCAAGAGTGCCGACACCGCGATGTACCAGGCCAAGGAGGAAGGCCGTAACAACTACCAGTTCTTCACCCGCGAGATGAATACCCGCGCGGTGGAACGCCAGGTGGTGGAAACGCAACTGCGCATGGCCCTGGAGCGCAATGAATTCGTGCTGTTCTATCAGCCGAAGATCGACCTCACCAGCGGCAGGATCAACAGCGCCGAGGCGCTGATCCGCTGGCTACACCCGGCCTGGGGCCTGACCCCGCCGGCGCGGTTTATTCCGGTGGCCGAGGCCTGCGGGCTGATCGTGCCGATTGGCCGCTGGGTGCTGCAGCAGGCCTGCGCCCAGGCCAAACGCTGGGAGAAAAGCGGCCATAAGCTCCACTCGGTGTCCGTCAACATCTCGGCCCTGGAGCTGCGCAGCAAGGATTTTGTCGCCAGTGTCAGCAGAGCCCTGGCCAACAGCGGCCTCAATCCCAAGCACCTGCAGCTGGAAATCACCGAAAGCGTGTTGATGCGCGACGCCCAGGCCAGCGCCAATATCCTCCAGCAGCTCAAGGATATCGGCGTACAACTGGCGATCGACGACTTCGGCACCGGCTACTCCAGCCTGAGCTACCTGAGCCAGTTCCCCATCGACGAGCTGAAGATCGACCGTTCATTTGTCAGCGACATAGGCCACAACAGCGACATTATCGTCAGCGCGGTGATCGCCATGGGCAACAGCCTCAAACAACGGGTAATAGCCGAAGGCGTGGAACAGCAGACGCAACTGGAATTCCTCCAGGCCAGTCACTGCGATGAGGGCCAGGGCTACCTGTTCAGCCATGCGCTCAGCGCCGAACACTTCACCAGCCTGTTGCGCAGCGGCATCAGCCGCTTTGCCGGCAGCGCCGCGCAAACAGCCCGTTGAAGGATCCAGGCAAACCCTTGGCTGCCTGAGAACAGCAACGCTGGTAGCTGTTGCATAAGCGGCAACGGGTATGGGGGCATCGCCTTGGCAACGACCGGCTAGGCAAATAGCGCGGCATAGTCGTCAAGCACCGCGCTGTAACAGCCGCAGGCCGCGGCTTCCAGCCCCGCCCGGTCGTGAATGCGGATATCGCCCCGGCTATAGCTGATCAGCTTGCGCTGCTGCAATGCGCCCGCCGCAATCGACACGCCGCTTCGGCGCACGCCCAGCATGTCGGCCAGGTATTCATGGGTCAGGTAGAAATGATCGGCGTGGGCGCGGTCATGGGTCATCAGCAGCCAGCGCGCCAGGCGCGGCTCGATCTCATGGAAATGGGTGCAGGCCGCGCTTTTCGACAGCTGCGCCATCTGCACATAGAGATAGCGCTTGAGCGCCCGCAGCAAGGCCGGGCAGTCAACCAAGACCTGTTTGAACAGCGCGCTGCTGATGCGCAGCGCCGTGCCCGCGCCCTGTACCACGGCGCGCATCGGCGCCTGGTTCACCCCCAGGACCAGGGTGGCGCCGAGCACGCCTTCATTGCCGATCAGGCCCATTTCAAGGGGCTGATGGCCGTCCAGCGTGGTTACCAGGGAGATAAAGCCGCTGAGGGGAAAATATACGTGGCGGATCAGTTGATCGGCTTCGCAGAGGATGTTGCCGAAAACCAGATCCACCGGCTCGCAGCCTTTGAGCAGCAGCTTGCGCTGCTTGCTCGGCAAACCCTCAATCAGGCAATTGAGGATATGCAGCGGTGCTTTAACAGACATTCACTTGTCCCGGAGCACAACGCTTGCCCAAAAAGGGCGCGAGAAAGGTGCCTGGCGGTCTCGCCGTGCCAGTCTACGCCTGCGGCGGCCGCCGCGTACGCTTCTCTGCGTTGCGGCTAAAGGCCAGGCAACGGCGCCGGGCAGCCGCCGTTTAACAGGGCTGGCGGGCAGCTAGCTGCGTTCGGTACGGCAACAGGCGGTCGGTTTCCTTCTTCACCACCGCGTAGCACTCGCACGACAGGTTCTCCAACTGGGACCTGTCGAGCACCGTGATACGCCCGCGGTTGTAGTCGATCACCCCGAGGCGATCCAGCTTGCCCGCTGCTTCGGTCACGCCTTCGCGACGCACCCCGAGCATATTGGCGATCAATTCCTGGGTCATCACCAGCTGGCTGCTGGGCAAGCGATCCAGCGACAACAACAGCCAGCGGCACAGCTGCTGGTCGATGGTGTGATGGCGGTTGCACACCGCGGTCTGCGCCATCTGGGTGATCAGCGCCTGGCTGTAGCGCAGCATCAGCTGCAGCATGTCGCCATAGCGGTTGAATTCTTCCTTGAAGCGTTTGCCCAGCAGGCGGTAGGCGTACCCGGCGCTCTGCACTAGGGCGCGGCTGGTGGTGCTTTCCCCGCCCATAAACAGCGCAACGCCGATCACGCCATCATTGCCCACTATGGAAATTTCCGCCGAGGCGCCGTTTTCCATCACATAGAGCAGCGAGACGATCGAATCGGTGGGGAAATAGACATGACGCATGGTGTCGCCGGACTCGTACAGCACCATGCCCAGTGGCAGCTCCACCAGTTCCAGATGCGGCGCCAGGCGTTCCTGCACCTCGTCTGGCAGGGATGCCAGGAGAAGGTTTTGCTGCAAACTGGGTGTTTCGGACATCTCACTCTCCATTCGGGGGGAAGTCGCCTTCCTAGCCCCCTTAGGATAATGAAAACTGAATTTATCTCTGTACGCTACCGCACAGACAGCCCCCTGTAGGTCTTTTAGATATAACCACCCGGTACAACTATGCGATCTGGCTATGCCGCCAGGTGCGCAGCCTCTGCCTCACGGCCTAGGTGCCGGCGCAGCAGCGCCCGGGCAAATTTCCAGCTATCCTCGGCGGCCCATTTGCATGCGCCAGGAAAACCCGGATGAAAGCCCAGCTCGAAGAACTGATCAGCAAAATAAGCTCAGGCTGCATGGCCCCGGAAGACGTCGCCCGCATCGCCGAGGAAGCGGCCCAGGCCTATGCCGACCCGCAGGCCTTCCTCGCCGCCAACCCGGATATCAACTACGACGACAGCTTCCCCATTCCCCTGGGCGAGTGGGTGGTGGTCGGCAGCCTGCCGGAAACCGTGCTGTTCCAGGCCGACAGCTATGACGCGCTGTTCCAGCAGATAGTCGAATCCTTCGGCCCCCAGGTGAGCTTCGTGCTCAAGCCCAAGCAACTGGCCAAGGTCGAGGCCCTGAAAGCCCTGAACCGCATCCAGGTGCAGCTTGCCAGCCTGTCGCCGGAAACCGGCGGCTACACCCTGGTGGATTTCAGCGAGCCGCTGGACGATGAACTGCAGGCGGTGCTGGTGTACAGCAGCGACCTGCCACGGGTGCTGGAGCTTGCGGTGGAGATCGGCATCTACGCGGCCCCGGCCTACGAGAGCCTCAAGGCCGCCCAGGCCGGAGAGTAATCAGTAGGGTGCGCCGTGCGCACCAACAACAACGCAAAAACCGGTGCGCGCAGCGCACCCTACAACTCTCCGCGCAATGCCTTTTCGAACAGCGCACTGTACTGCAGCGCACTAAAGGCAATCGGGTTGGTGCCGGCCGATGGATCGACCGCGGCCATCTGCCCGACCTGCTCGATGCGCCTGTCGTCGAGGCCGATCTCGCCCAGGCTGTGGGGGATGCCCACCTCGCTGCGCAGCGCCAGCACCCAATCCAGCACGCCACTGAAACCCGGCTTGGCCAGGTTCAGATAGCGCGCCATCCTCTCCATCTGCGCCTCGATGCTGGCGCGGTTGGCCAGCAGCACATAGGGCATCAGCACCGCATTGAGCATGCCGTGGTGAGCGTCGTATAGCGCCCCCAGCGGATGGGCCAGGGCATGCATGGCGCCCAGGCCGCGCTGGAAGGCGGTGGCGCCCATGCTGGAGGCCACCAGCATCTGCAGCCGCGCCTCGACATCCGTGCCATGGGCCACGGCGCGCGGCAGGTACTGCTGCACCAGGCGCATGCCTTCCAGGGCGATGCCTTCGGCCATGGGGTGGAACAGCGGCGAGCAGAACGCCTCCAGGCTGTGCGACAGGGCATCCATGCCGGTGGCCGCGGTGAGCTTGGCCGGCAGGCCGATAGTCAGTTCGGGGTCGAGAATCACCAGGGCCGGGAGCATGCGCGCATGGAAGATGATGCGCTTGATCTGCGCCGCCTCATCGGTGATCACCGAGGCGCGGCCGACCTCCGAGCCGGTGCCGGCGGTGGTCGGCACCGCCACCACCGGGGCCATGCCGGCGACCTTGACGCGCGTGCAGTTGTCGCCGATATCCTCGAAATCCCACAACGGGCGGTCCTGCCCCACCATCAGGGCGATGGCCTTGCCGGCATCCAGGGCCGAGCCGCCGCCGAAGGCGATCACCCCGTCATGGCCGCCAGCCTTGAACGCCGCCACCCCGTCCAGCACGTTGGCCCCGGTGGGATTGCTTTTGATGCCATGGAACAAGCCGGCCTTGAGGCCATCGTCGCGGCACTGCAGTAGCGCCCGGTCGATGATCGACAGGCCAGCCAGGCCCGGATCGGTGACC
>DASUOY010000238.1:0-5242 GCA_036276395.1 Pseudomonas sp. | reverse complement strand
GCACGTAGTGGATCTGCGACTCAATCATATAGACCATGGAGTTATGCCCCAGCCCGGTGTTCGGCCCCATCAGGAAGAACAGGTTGGGGAAACAGGCGGTCAACGTGCCCTTGTAGGCCTGCGGGCCTTCCGGCCAGGTGTCGAGCAGGTCGACACCGCCACGTCCGAACACCACGCCACGCGGTAGCGGGTCGCTGGGGGTAAAGCCGGTGCCGAAGATGATCGCGTCGATCTCGCGCTCCTGGCCGTCCACAGTGCGGATGCTGCCGCTGCGGATTTCCTCGATGCCATCGGTGATCAGGTCAACGTTGGCCTGGGTCAGGGCCGGGAAGTAGTCGTTGGAGATCAGCACCCGCTTGCAGCCCATCAGGTAGTCCGGGGTGACCTTGGCGCGCAGTACCGGGTCCTTGATCTGCTGGTTGATGTACCACTTGCCGACCTTCTGCGCGAGGGTCATCACCTTGGGCAGCATGGCGAAGCCGATTACCCGGCTTTCCAGCAGGGCGTAGATGGCGCCGCGCCAGAGTTTCTGCAGCAGCGGGAATTGCTTGAAGCGGTTGCGCTCGCGCTCGCTGATGGCTCGGTCCGGTTTGGGCATGATCCAAGGCGCGGTGCGCTGGTACAGATCGAGCTGGCCGACCTGCTTCTGGATCTGCGGCACAAACTGGATGGAGGAGGCGCCGGTGCCTATCACCGCTACCTTCTTGCCCGTCAGGTCGTAGTCGTGGTCCCACTGCTGGGAGTGGAACACCTTGCCCTTGAACTGCTCCAGGCCATTGATGGCCGGGATGGAAGGGGTGGACAGCGCGCCCATGCCGGATACCACGAACTGCGCGGTGTAGCTGTTGCCGGCGCTGTCGCTGAGCTGCCACAGCTCCTGCTGCTCATCCCAGGCGATGCGGTTGATCTCGGTATTGAGCTGGGTGTGGTTGTGCAGGCGGTATTTTTCCCAGCAGCCTTCCAGGTAGCCCTGGATCTCCGGCTGCTTGGCGAACATGCGCGTCCAGTTGGGGTTCTGCTCGAAGGAGAAGGAATACAGGTGCGATTGCACGTCGCAGCCGCAGCCCGGGTAGTTGTTCACCCGCCAGGTGCCGCCGACCCCGGCCTCTTTCTCGAACAGCAGAAAATCGTGCTCGCCTTCCTGCTTGAGGCGTATCGCCATGCCCAGGCCGGAAAAGCCGCTGCCAATAATGGCAACCTTGCAGTGACGCACTGCACCTGCGGGTGAAACGGACGCATTCATGGCCAAGCTCCTGTTATGTTTATATGCTTGCGTATACATCTGTATACCAAAGTAGACAGTTGTATACTCGCCAGCAAGTGCCCCATTCACCAACCAACTTTTAGCTAGGTTCTTATGCAAACAGTCGCCGGCGAGCAGCAACCCGCTGCGGAAAAAGCCACCGAGGCCCCAGGCAAGACATTGTTGCTGGAGGCCGCGTTACGTCTTACCTCAAGCAGCCGCAGCCTGAGCGGCCTGGGCCTGCGCGAACTGGCCAGGGAGGCTGGGCTCAACCCCAACACCTTCTATCGCCATTTCAAGGATGTGGAAGACCTCGGCCTGACGGTGATCCGGCAGATTTCCGGCCAGTTGCGTCAGCCGTTGCGCGATTTGCGCCGCGAGGCGGCCGAGCGGGCGGTGCAGGGCGGTGGCAAGGCGGCCGCGCAGCTGTTCGGTATCGACCTGGCCCGTGGCCGGCGGGTCTGCCATGAAACCGTGCAGCTGTTCTTCGATTTTGTCGCCGCCAATGCCGACTCCTTTATCCTCGGTGTGCGCGAGCTGCACGGCGCCTCGCCGGTGCTGCGCGCGGCGTTGCAGGAGGTGATGGACGAGTTCGCTGAGGACATGGCCGCAGACATAGTCGCCTTCAAGCTGCTGCCGGAGATGGTCGCCCCGGCGGTGGTGCGGCAGTTGTCAGGGCTGATCAGCCGCAACCTGTTCCAGCAGTCGCTGGACTATATCGGCCAACCCGAGCGGCGCGGCGCCATAGTCGCCCTGGCCGAGGAGCAGATCGTTATGCTGTTTACTGGCGCCAGCGTGCTGCAGGGGCTGGGGCAGTTGCAGCTGCCGGTGGAGTAAGAAGCAGATCTCGGATCTGCTGCGCGTCGGCGATACGGCGTTAAAAACAGCCGCGGAATGCTCATTTACAACTCGTAAACTCCGCTTCCTTGGCTGTTTTTGCCTTGTCTCGCTCTAGCTCGCGAGATCCGAAACAGCGTCTAAACGCGGCCGCACTGAGGCGAATCAATGGCAGCGTCATCTGCTGGCGTTATGCTTTAGCGGCATAATGCTCCTGCTGTTCCAACGCTTGCCCCGATAAGGACTGCCGATGATCGAAGCCACCTGGATTGCCTTTGCCTTTGTCATGGGGCTGGCGGCGCGGGGTATTGGCCTGCCGCCGCTGGTGGGCTACCTGGGGGCGGGCTTTGCCCTGGCCGGTTTTGGCGAGCGCATCGGGGTTGGCCCGCGCGACAGTGTGGCGTTGGAACATATCGCCCACCTGGGCGTGCTGCTGTTGCTGTTTACCGTGGGCCTCAAGCTGAAAATCGGCAACCTGGTGCGACGCGAGGTGATAGGCGGCGGCCTGCTGCATTTCGCCATTTCCAGCCTGATCTTCCTCCCGGCGATTCTGTTGCTGCTCGAGCTGCCCTGGCAGCAGGGCCTGCTGCTGGCCATCGCCCTGTCGTTTTCCAGCACTGTGCTGGCGGCCAAGGTGCTGGAGGGCAAGCGCGAGTTGCGCGCCTTCCACGGCCGGGTGGCGATCGGCGTGCTGATCATCCAGGACCTGATCGCCCTGGTGGTGATGAGCCTGGCCAGTGGCAAGGTGCCTTCGGCCTGGGCGCTGCTGCTGTTCGGCCTGCCGTTGCTGCGGCCCTTGTTGTTTCGCCTGCTCGACGCCAGCGGCCACGAGGAGCTGATGGTGCTGCTCGGCCTGCTGCTGGCCCTGGTGCTGGGTGGCTACGGTTTCGAGCAGCTGGGCCTGAGTTCCGAACTGGGCGCGTTGGCCTTCGGCGCCATGCTGGCCAAGCACAAGCGCGCCATCGAACTGGCCAACTCGCTGTGGGGCATCAAGGAAATCTTTCTGGTCGGCTTCTTTCTGCAGATCGGTATCGGCGGCCTGCCGGATGCCCAGGCCCTGACGTTCGCCCTGGTGATGGCGCTGTTGCTGCCGCTCAAGGGCGTGCTGTTCTTCTTTCTGTTCCTGCTGTTCCGCCTGCGCGGGCGCAGCGCCTTTCTCAGCAGCGTCAGCCTGACCAACTACAGCGAGTTCGGCCTGATCATGGCCAGCGTGGTGTTGCCGCAGTGGATGATTCCCCTGGCCGTTACCGTGGCGCTGTCCTTTGTGATTTCCGCGCCGCTCAACCGGGTGGTCCACCCGTTATACGAGCGTCTGGCCAAACGCCTGACTGCCCTGGAACGCAATATCCGCCACCCCGATGAGCAGCCGGTTTCCCTGGGCCTGTCCCAGGTGCTGGTGATGGGCATGGGCCGCACCGGGCGCGCGGCCTATGACTACTTGCAGGAGAAGGGCTACAAGGTGGCGGGGCTGGACTCCGATCCGGTGGTGATAGAGCAGAGCAAGCTGGCCGGGCGCCAGGTGTTGTTCGCCGACGGCGAGGACCCGATGTTCTGGCAGCACCTGCAGATGCCCAATGTCGATGCGGTGATCCTTGCGCTCAACGACGAAGAAGCCAAGGTGATTGCCACGCAGAAGCTGCGCGAGCGGGGCTTTAACGGCCTGGTGGTGTCCCATGCCATGTACGAGGATATCGCCATGCGCATCCAGCAGGCCGGCGCCGACCGCACCTACCTGACCATGAGCGAGGCGGGTGCGGGGCTGGCCGAGCATGTGTCGCGCAACCTTGCCAGCCGGGCCGAGGCGCAATAAGCCCCTCGGCCTTGGCGCTTAGTTAAAGCCCAGGCGCTGGCGCCAGCGTTGCTCCAGGGCCTTGCTGTCGTGGTCCAGCGGGTGGAAGCCCGGGCGGTAGTAATCCAGGTAGGGCAGCAGCAGTTTGGTCAGGAAGCCGTTGCGCGGGCCGAACAGGGTCTTCACGCCCTTGCCCCAGCTGCGCCAGTTGAACAGCTGGCCGTCCTTGCGCAGCAGGTGCAGCTGGAACCAGCCGATCACGCCGAAGAAGATCAGGGTGGTGATGGCCATCATGATGGTGCGGGTGAAGTAACCGCCGTAGACCTTCTGGTACACGTCGTAGCACACCGCCTTGTGCTCGTTTTCCTCGATGGCGTGCCACATCCACAGCTGGTACAGCTTGGCATCGTTCATCTGGGTGGTGAGGTCCTCGCGCTGCAGCAGCTGCTCGGCCATGGTCGCGGTGAAGTGCTCCAGGGCGCAGGTGGCGGCCAGGCGCTGTTTCTTGGTGGTGATCCTGGTCACCCATTCCAGCAGCACCTTGATGCGCAGCTCCAGGCGCTCCAGGTCGATACCGTGCTCGGCGGCGTAGTCGTTGTAGGCCGCGTGTTCCTTGGAATGCATGGCCTCCTGGCCGATAAAGGCGCTGATGTCCTTCTTCAGCTGTGGCTCGCTGACCTTGTCGCGCACCGCGCGCACGCTGTCGACGAAGAACTTCTCGCCGTAGGGGAACAGCGACGACAGGTTGTTCATAAAGTGGCTCATAAAGGGATCGCCGGCGAACCAGAACTTCTGGCTTTCGCCGAAGCTGAAGTCCATGCGGCGAACCGGGAAACTGGCGCTGGGGGTGCTGGTCTTGGCTGTCATTGGGGCGACTCCTGGGCATATTGGCCGCGCTGGCGACCGCTCTTGTTATCGGGCTCGGATCGACAGCGCAGGGCTGTCTGTGGCCGTGCTGAATCTTTAGCCCAGGGCGGTTTTGCTGCGAGGTCATTTCTGGCCAGGGCGGCCGGTTTAGCGCCAACTTCCGTTTAGTTGTCCGACAGTTTTCCGTTTGCCCAGGCCTTGCGCCCGGGCACAAACGCGATCGCCCGCAGGGTGCGGGCGGTCAGTCTGGGTGCCGGTGTTACCGATCGCTAAGGGCGAAGGCGGTCAGGGTGAAGGTGGGGATATCGATATCCTGCAGTTTCTGCGAACCGCCCAGCTCCGGCAGATCGATGATCGCCGCCGCTTCGAACACGCTGGCGCGCATGCGCCGCACCAGTTGCGCGGCCGCCAGCAGGGTGCCGCCGGTGGCGATCAGGTCATCGAAGATCAGCACCTTGTCGCCTTCGCACAGGCTGTCGGCCTGCACTTCCAGCAGGGCTTCGCCG
>DASUOY010000237.1:0-11669 GCA_036276395.1 Pseudomonas sp. | reverse complement strand
GCATCGAATGGCGGGTCAAGGTCGACCGCGAGGCGGCCGCGCGCTTCGGCGCCGACGTGCTGAGCGTGGGCAGCGCCGTGCAGATGGTCACCAACGGCCTGAAACTGGCCACCTACAGGCCGGAAGATGCCAGCGACGAGGTGGACATCCGCGTGCGCCTGCCGGCCAACTGGCGCTCCCTCGACCAGCTCGGCCGCCTGACCCTGAACACCACGGCCGGGCAGATTCCCCTGAGCAACTTCGTCTCGCTGCAACAGGCGCCCAAGGTCGGCACCCTGCGCCGGGTCGATGGCACCCGCACCATCACCCTGCAGGCCGACATGGCCGAAGGCGCGCGCCTGGACGAACGCCTGCAGGCCCTGCGTGAAGCCATGGGCGAGGTGCCCAGCGAGGTACAGGTGAAGTTCGCCGGCGAGGATGCCGATCAGCGCGAGGCCGCGACCTTCCTCGGCACCGCCTTTGCGGTGGCGATCTTTCTGATGTTTATCATCCTGGTGACCCAGTTCAACAGCATCTATCAGGCGCTGCTGGTGCTCTCGGCCATAGTCCTGTCCACCGCCGGCGTGCTGATGGGCCTGCTGGTCAACGGCCAGTCGTTTGGCATCGTCATGGTTGGCATGGGCCTGATCGCCCTGGCCGGCATAGTGGTGAACAACAACATCATTCTGATCGACACCTACAACCAGCTACGCCGCCAGGGCCTGGAGCCGCGTGAAGCGGCGCTGGAAACCGGCAGTCTGCGTCTGCGCCCGGTACTGCTGACCGCCGTGACCACGGTGCTCGGCCTGGTGCCGATGGTGATCGGGGTCAACGTCGACCTGCTCACCCCAAGCCTGGGCTTCGGCGCGCCGTCGACCCAGTGGTGGACCCAGCTGTCCAGCGCAATTGCCGGCGGCCTGAGTTTCGCCACCGTGCTGACCCTGCTGCTGACTCCCTGCCTGCTGGTGCTCGGCTCGCGCTTCGAACGCCGCGCGCCGCCGCTGGAAACCTTCGACGATGATCTGCTCGACCTGCCGGAGCATCTGCTGGCGCCCAAATCGGCCAAGGCCAGCCTGAGCAGCCAACCTTCGAGGAGCTATTAAATGGACATAAGCAATATCCCCTTCGGCACCACCGACTGGAACCAGATCGAGCGCAGCGAACATGCCGGCGAAACCGGCATGGCCTACTGGCGTACCCAGGTGTTCGGCAATATTCGCGTGCGCATGGTCGAGTACAGCGCGGGCTACCTGGCCGATCACTGGTGCCACAAAGGCCATATCCTGCTGTGCCTGGAAGGCGAGTTGCACACCGAGCTGGAAGACGGCCGGCGCTTTGTGATGACGCCTGGCATGAGCTATCAGGTCGCCGACCAGGCCGAGGCCCACCGCTCCTCGACCAGCACCGGTGCTCGCTTGTTTATCGTCGATTAAGGCCGCAAGGCCCTGCGCCAATCACACCATCTGCAAATGGCCCTTGCGCGTGGGCGGCGGGTAGGCCCCGTCGATCAACGCCAGATCCTCGGCGCTCAGCTGCAAGGTCGCCGCCGCCGCATTCTGCTGCAGATGCGCCGGTTCGACCGCCTTGGGAATGGCGATCACCCCGGGCTGACGCAAGGCCCAGGCCAGGGCAACCTGCGCCGGGGTGACGGCGTGCCGGCCGGCCACCTCTTGCAGCGCCGGCGCACGCAACAGCTGGCCAGCCTGCCCCAGCGGGCAGTAGGCCATCAGCGGCATGCCCTGGCGTTGCTGCCAGGGCAACAGAGCGAATTCGATACCGCGCGCCTCGGGGTTGTAGAGCACCTGATTGGTCGCACAGGCCGGCGCGGCCAATTCCTGCAGATCGTCCAGGTCGAAGTTGGACACACCCCAGGCCTTGATCTTGCCCTGCTCACGCAGGCGCTCGAAGGCCTCGACACTTTCCGCCAGCGGGTACTGGCCACGCCAGTGCAGCAGGTAAAGGTCGATCACCTCGGTGTTCAGCCGCCGCAGGCTGCGTTCGCAGGCGGCTATCGCGCCGTTGCGACTGGCGTTGTGCGGGTAGACCTTACTAAGCAGAAACACCTGATCGCGCAGCCCCACCAGCGCCTCGCCCAGCACCAGCTCTGCGCCGCCCTCGCCATACATCTCCGCCGTGTCGATCAGACGCAGGCCCAGTTCGACGCCCTGGCGCAACGCCGCGACTTCGGCACGGCGCTGGCTGGCATCCTCGCCCATACGCCAGGTGCCCTGCCCCACCACCGGCACCTGGACACCGGCCAGTTCGAGTGTGCGCATCATCCATCTCCCTTTGTCGTTTTATCGCCCCGGCGCCAGCGCCCGGGCAGGTCAGTTACGCGTCGAACTCAGAAGCAGCAGCAAGGACACCGGCTGCTCGCTCTCTGGGTGCAGCGGTTCCTGCAGCCACTGCAGACGCCAGCCGGTTTCGTTGAACAGCCCCAGCCAGGACTCCAGGGTGCGGAAAAACCAGGGCATGGGTTCGGCGAAGCCCTCGCCGAACCCGGCAAAGGTCTCCACCCGCCAACCGTCGCGGTAGCTGGCATCGTGGCAGGCGCGCCAGGGATGCAGGGTCTGGATCAGCAGGCGGCCATCAGTCGCCAGCAACTCATGCAACACCGTCAGGGTCTCGCGCAGGCACTCCTCGAACAGGGCGAAGTTGCACACCAGCACGTCGAAACGGCCCAGTTGTGCGGCCTGTTCCTGCAGCTCGGCATAACCGCAAACGCGGTACTGGCCGCGCTGGCTGCCGGCTTGCCGGGCCACCGCGATCAAGGGCGCGGAGGCATCCACGCCAACCGCGGCGATGCCATGCTCGGCCAAACCGCGGCACAACCAGCCCTCGCCACAGCCCAGATCCAGCACCCGCGCGGGAGCCAAGGCCAATACCGCCTGCACTATCGCCGCATCCGTAACCAGACGCCGGCTCTCGATGCGCTGCTCACGCACAGCCGCCGCCCAGGCATCGGCATTGGCCTGCCAGCTGAGGCTAAGCTGTTCCCGGTGATCACGCTGCATGTCCACCCCCGTTGCCGCCGGCAGTACCAACCGACAGTATTTTTCTGAACTGGGCCCGCAAGCCTGCGAGCGCCCAAGGACAAGGACTAGAATTTCTGACAGGCTGTAACTATCAACGACTTCAGCAGAATAATCCTGGCGAGGCCCACTGAAGTTGTTCGACACCTGTCAAACCTTATGGATAAGTACATCAGGCTAAATAAATATGGGCGCATCCTTGCAACCGCACTTGTCACTGCCAGAAACCGGGCCATCGGCACAGCCCGCACCGTCACGCCAACGCCGCAGCAGGCTGAAACCGCTGTTCTGGTTTCTGCTCCTGCTGTTACTGCTGGGCGCTGCCCTGCTGCTGGCCTACGAGATGCGCACCTCGCGCTTCCAGGCCCAGGAACTCAGCCGCTACGCCAAGAGCCTCAGTTACCGGGTCAAGCCAGGCCCCAGCCCAGCCATCCTCTACCCCAAGGAAGGTCCCTTCGATAAGCGCCTGGGTTACACCTACATCCCGCTGATGCTGGAGCGCCTGGAGCAACGCGGGTTCAGCGTGCAGCAGCAGGCGCAATTTTCTCCGCAGCTGCTGGCCTACGCCCAGCGTGGCTTCTTTATACCTTACCCGGAAAAAATCCAGAGCGGCCTGAGCATCAGCGACTGCCGCGGCACACCCTTCTATGAATTCCACTACCCACAGCAGCGCTACCCCAGCTTCAGCGCCATTGCGCCGCTGATCGCCGACAGCCTGCTGTTTATTGAAAACCGTCACCTGCTCGACCCCGAACAGCCCCTGGCCAACCCGGCAGTGGACTGGCCGCGCTTTATCATGGCAGCGGTCTCCCAGGTCGGCAAAATGCTCGACATGCAGGATCAATCCGCCGGCGGCAGCACCCTGGCCACCCAGCTGGAGAAATACCGCCACTCACCCGACGGCCTGACCCTGTCGGCCACGGAAAAACTGCGGCAAATGTTTTCCGCCAGCGTGCGCGCCTACCAGAGCGGCCCGCAGACCATGGCCGCGCGGGAAAACATCGTGCGCGACTATCTCAACAGCGTGCCGCTCTCCGCCGCCCCGGGCCATGGCGAAGTACATGGCCTGGCCGACGGCCTGCGCATCTGGTTCGGTGCCGACTTTGCCCGGGTCAATCACCTGCTCGACCCCAGCCGCTCGCCCGAAGCCAGCCACCAGGAGCGCGGCCTGGCCCTGCGCCAGGTGCTGGCGCTGATGATCGCCCAACGCCGGCCCTCCTATTACCTGGCCCAGGGCCGCAATGACCTGGCCGAACTCACCGACAGCCATATCCGCCTGCTGGCAAACGGTGGCCTGATCGACAGCGCATTGCGCGATGCCGCGCTCGGCCAAACACTCAGCTATCGCGACTGGGCCCTGGAGCCCAACCTGCAACCGGTGGACGGCAACAAGGGCATCAGCGTCTCGCGCTCGCGCCTCTCAGGCATGCTCAATATGCCGCTGTATGACCTTGACCGCCTCGACCTGAGCGCCACCAGCACCCTGCACGACGAGCTGCAACAAGCGGTCAGCCAGTATCTGCAGCAACTGGCCGATCCCGAGTTCGCCGGGCAAATCGGCCTGTTCGGCGAGCGCCTGTTGTCACCGGAAAAAACCGCCGATGTGCGCTACAGCTTTACCCTGTTCGAGCGCACCGCCAACGGCAGCAAGGTGCGGGTGCAAACGGACAGCACCGACCAGCCCTTCGATATCAATGAAGGCAGCAAGCTGGAGCTGGGCTCCACCGCCAAGCTGCGGGTGCTCTCCACCTATCTGGAGATTGTCGCCGAGCTGCACCAGCGCTACGCCGGACAAAGCCCCGCTACCCTGCGCGCGGTGAACGGCCAGGACAACCTGACCCGCTGGGCCGTCGACTACCTATCGAGCACTCCAGACGCCAGCCTGCCGGCCATGCTCGATGCCGCCCTGGAGCGCAAATACTCGGCCAGCCCGGGCGAGCGCTTCTTCACCGGCGGCGGCATCCATACCTTTGCCAACTTCCGCCGCGAAGACAACCAGCGCATCGCCACCATGCGCGAAGCCCTGCGCGAGTCGCTCAACCTGCCCTTTATCCGCTTGATGCGCGACCTGGTGCGCTACACCACCTATCAGGGGCCGAACAACAGCGCCGAACTGCTCAAAGACGACAAGGACCCCCGCCGCCAGGCCTATCTACGCGACTTCGCCGACCGCGAAGGCACCACCTTCCTGCTGCGCTTCTGGCGCAAGTACCAGGGGCAAGCGGAACAACAACGCCTGGACAGCTTCCTCAACGGCCTGCGCCACACCTCGGTGCGGCTCGCCGCCGTGCATCGCTACCTGATGCCCCACGCAGATGAAGCCAGCTTCGCCGCCTTCCTGCGCAAGTACCTGCCCCAGGAAAAGCTCAGCGACAAACGCATCGGCGAACTCTACAAGAGCTACGGCCCCGGCAGTTACAACCTGCCCGACCAGGGCTATATCGCCCGCGTCCACCCGCTGGAGCTGTGGCTATTGGGCTACCTGATCGAACAACCGCAAGCCACCTTCGGCGATGCGGTCAAGGCCAGCCAGGACGAACGCCAGGAGGTCTATGGCTGGCTGTTCCGTAGCCGGCACAAGAGCGCCCGCGACAGCCGTATCCGCATCATGCTGGAGGTCGAGGCCTTCCTCGACATTCACCGGCGCTGGCAAAATCTGGGCTACCCCTTCGCCCATCTGGTGCCGTCGCTGGCGACCGCTATCGGTAGCTCTGGCGACCGCCCGGCAGCCCTGGCCGAGCTGGTGGGGATTATCCAGAACGACGGTATCCGTCAGCCCAATGCCCGTATTGAAAGCCTGCACTTTGCCGCCGACACCCCCTACGAAACCCTGGTGACGCGCAACCCACTGAGCGGCCAACGGGTAATGGCCTCGGAGGTTGCCGCAGCCCTGCGCAATGCCCTCGCCGAAGTGGTCGACAATGGCACCGCGCGCCGCCTGCAGGGCAGCTTCACACTGGCCGACGGCCAGGTACTGAAAGTCGGCGGCAAGACCGGTACCGGCGACAACCGCATCGAAACCGTCGGAGCCGGTGGTCGGGTACTGAGCTCACGGGCCATGAACCGCACCGCCACCTTCGTCTTCTACCTCGGCCCACGGCACTACGGCACCCTGACCGCCTTCGTTCCCGGCCGCGCAGCGGAGAGCTTCCGCTTTACCTCGGCACTACCGGTGCAAGTGCTCAAGGGCATGGCGCCCATCCTCAGCCCTTATCTGCAACCGGGCAGCAACAGCCAATGCCAGTCGCCTATGCCCTCGGTACAGGCCAGCTGGAAGTAACTGCCGGGGCCGGCAAGGCTGCGCCGGCCATTAAACGCCGGGGCCATTTAAAACGTCGCAGGCGGCGACCCGCAGGGTGGCCGCCATGGATGGCAGCCCATAAAAAACGGGAGACCAATGGCCTCCCGTTTTTTATACCGCCCCGACAATCTATTTCGCCTTGTAGATAATCCCGGGACTGCACTGCACCATCTGATAATGGTTGGGCAAACCATTCAAGGCTTCGGAAGCGCCAAGAAACAGATAACCGCCCGGTTTCAACATGGCATGAATGCGGGTCAGGATGTCCTTCTTCACCTCGGCCGAGAAGTAGATCAGCACGTTGCGGCAGAACACCACGTCGAATTTCCCCAGGCTGGCGTAACTGTCCAGCAGATTCAGCGGGCGGAACTCGATGCGGCTGCGGATCGCGGGTTTGACCACCCAGCGCCCCGGCCCCTTGGGATCGAAGTAACGCTGCAAACGCTCCTGGGAAAGCCCACGGCCCATCGCCAGACTGTCGTACTCACCGGACTTGCAGTTGAGCAGCATCGACGGCGACAAGTCGGTGGCCACGATCTGCAGGCCGCCCTTGAGTTGGCCGATATTGGTCTTTTCGAACTCATCGATGGTCATCGACAGCGAGTAAGGCTCCTGTCCGGAGGAGCAAGCCGCCGACCAGATACGCAAGCGCTGCCCAGGGCTGGCCTTGATCATCTCAGGCAGCACGCGGTTCTTCAGCACTTCGAAGGGGTAGGTATCACGAAACCACAGGGTTTCGTTGGTGGTCATGGCGTCGACCACCTGCTCACGCAAGCCACTGCGCGGCTGGTTCTGCATACGCTGCACCAATTCCCCCAGGGTCTTGATGCTGTTCTGCTCCATCAGCTTATTGAGACGACTGGAAACCAGATACTGCTTGTTGGTACCAAGCAGGATGCCGCAGGCTTTTTCCAGGAAAGTCCGGAACTGCTCGAAATCCAAATTACCTGTAGACACTCGCGAGGCCTCGACGAACATATTTTTTACCGAGGGCCAAGCCCTCAGTCCCCAGCCGATTGGTTGATGCGTTCGGCCACTCGTGCGGCCAGATCATCAGGACGGAATTTGGCGAGGAAATCATCTGCGCCGACCTTCTTCACCATGGCCTGGTTGAACACACCCGAAAGCGAAGTATGCAGGATGATGTGCAGCTTTTGCATGCGCGGATCGGCGCGGATCTCCGCGGTCAGGGTATAGCCATCCATCTCGGGCATCTCGATGTCGGAAATCAGCATCAAGAATTCCTCAGCGGGGTTCTTGCCCTCCTCGACCATGGCCTTCAAGTAATCCAGTGCCTGACGACCGTCGTTAAGCGCAACCACCTCCACGCCGACGGTTTCCAGACAGCGAGTCACCTGCTTGCGCGCCACCGAAGAATCGTCGCAGGTCAGCACCCGCTTGCTGACTGCGCGCGCCTGGGTCTGCGCATCCAGCACGCCTTCGGAAATGACCTCGGAGGTAGGCGCGACCTCGGCCAGCACCTTTTCAACGTCGATGATCTCGACCATCTTGTCGTCCAGATGGGTCACCGCCGTCAGGTAATGGTCGCGGCCGGTACCCTTGGGTGGCGGATGGATCGACTCCCAGTTCATATTGACGATGCGTTCCACCGACTGCACCAGGAAGCCCTGCACCTTGGTGTTGTATTCGGTGATGATCACAAAACTGTTTTCGATATTTTCCAGCGGCGCATTACCGGTGGCCATCGACAGATCCAGGATAGGGATAGTGCCGCCCCGGATATTGGCAACCCCACGAACCACGGGGCTGGACTTGGGCATGATGGTGAGTTTCGGGCACTGCAGCACCTCTTTCACCTTGAATACGTTGATTCCGTACAGCTGATTACTGCCCAGGCGGAACAGCAACAGCTCCAGGCGATTCTGCCCAACCAACTGAGTTCGCTGGTTAACCGAATCCATCACACCGGCCATACCCAAACTCCTTATTTTGAGTAACACGTCTTTGTCAGCGTAGCAGGCGGCACGCGCCTTGCTATCCAACCCATATGAACATAGAACCGACAATTATCCGACACTTACTGGCAAAGTGCCGCCATTGGCTGGCAGTTGTACCTGCTTTGTTGGTATTCGGCTATTGCCCAGTGGCATCGGCGAACGCCACAGGCCCCGAACAACTTATCGGCGCTGGCCAAAGCTTTCTTGAGCAGGCGGTAAGTGATTATTTACAGCGTAGCAACATCACGGCCCGGCACGAGATTCAAATCAACCGCCTCGACCCGCGGCTGCGCTTACCGCTGTGTGACCAGGCGTTGATCAGCAGCCTGGAAAGTCCCAGCGAGCCCATAGGCCGGGTGACCTTGCGGGTACGCTGCGATGGCAGCACGCCCTGGACAGTCTTTGTCCCAGGCCAGGTGCGCCTGTACCGCGAAGTGGTCACAGCCAGCCGCCCGCTCAAGCGCGACACCCTGGTCACTGATCTGGATGTGATCCTGGCCGAGCGCGATGTCGGCTTACTCAACCAGGGCTACTTGACTACACTACAGCAGGCAGTCGGCAAGAAATTGACGCGAGCCCTGTTACCCGATCAGGTGCTAGCCCCGGTTCATGTGCAGCATGCCGAGGTGATACGCAAAGGCGACCAGGTGGTGATCAGCGCCCGCAGTGGTGGCATTAGCGTGCGCATGCCCGGTGAGGCCCTGTCGGACGGCGCCCTGGGCAAGCAGATCAGCGTTCGCAACCAACGCTCGAAACGGGTGGTCAAGGCCAGGGTTACAGGCCCCGGACAAGTTGAAGTGGCGATGTAGGCATGATTCTTGTTAAGTCTTTGACTAACGATTTTCTACGCCCTGTTTTAGACTGCTGCATAACGCAGATTTTTTATCCTAAAGTTTTATTGGGTAGAGCCGATAAGCCAGGCAAGCGTCCAAACACTGTTCGAGGTTTTGCATCATGGTCATCGACTTCAACCGGCCCAACAATGCCGCCACGCCAGCCAACTCGGGGCGTTCCGGCAGTGCCCAGGCTACCGGCCAGAATGAAGCCATCACCGCCAAGCAGCCAAGCAACCTGCCCAGCCCTAGCGAGCAGGCACAGGCCGGCAAAAGCGGCGAATCGGTGCAACTCAGCCGTGAAGCTCAGCAGTTGCAAAAAATCAGCGAAAAACTGCGCGACCAACCCAGTGTCGATAAAGAGCGCGTTGCCCAGCTCAAACAGGCGATCGCCGACGGCAGCTATCAGGTCGACAGTCAGCGTGTTGCCAGCAAACTGCTTAATTTCGAATCCCAGCGCTAGTCCCAGGGCTACGCTGGGGGTAATGGCCGCCCGACAGATACTTTCACCTAGCAGTGCCGAAAATATCTGCCACCCCCGAAGAGCCCGCAATGCACGACACCACCCTGCTTGAGCTATTCAACGACGATATCGGCACCGCCGAGCGTTTGCTTGAATTGATCGATAACGAGTTCCAAGCCCTCAGTGAGCGCGACCTGCCGCGCCTGCAAGCACTGCTGACGGACAAACAACCCCTGCTTATCCAGCTTGACCAGCATGGCCGCACGCGCAGCCAACTGCTGCGCAGCCTGCAGCTCAGCGCCGACCGCGCCGGCCTGCAGGCCCTGGCCGCACAGTCCAGCCAAGGTGAACTGCTGCTTGAACGCGGCGACCAACTGAACAACCTGCTGGAACGCTGCCAAAACGCTAACCTGCGCAACGGCCGCCTGATCCGCTCAAGCCAGGCCTCAGCCCACAGCATGCTCAACATCCTGCGCGGCAACGACACCCCCAGCCTCTATGACAGCCGCGGCAGTACGGCTAGAATCGGCCAACAGCGCCCGCTCAGCCAGGCCTGACACCTATAACAAGGCACAGGGGACATGCTGTCACATTGACAGTATGCTAGTGCTATAGCTTCTGTTCGGAGAATTACGGACTGTGTCCAATCCTTTTAGCCAGGAAGATGGCCCGCAACCGCCCAAGGTGCTGAAAACACCCGTGGAAATAGTTGCCAACCTGCGCCTGCTGCAACAGAACCACGACCCTCTGATCATCAGCTTCCATGGGCGCAATCAGCGTTTTCAAAGCTATGTAATCGAAGTCGATCGCGACAAGAAGCTGGTCATGCTGGATGAACTCATCCCCAGCGACGGCGAGCGCTTCCTGCTGAACGGCGAAACCTTCAAGATCGAGGCCTTCCATGAAGGCGTACGGGTAGCCTGGGAGTGCGTACAGGATGTACGCCTCAGTGAATACCAGGGCGCGCGCTGCTACATCAGCCCACTCCCCACCGAAGTGCTCTACCATCAGCGCCGCAGTGCTTTCAGGGCCCCGCTCAAGCAAAGCGAACTGATCAAGATCGAACTGGCCAGCGATAAGCTGCGCCACGCGCTTGCCGGCCAGCTGCTGGATATTTCCGCCACCGGCTGCAAGCTGCGCTTCCCCGGCAATATCAGCAACAATCTGCAGACAGGCCAGGTCTACGAACGCTTTACCCTGCAGTTTCCCTTCGGCGCCATGACCATGGCACTGGAGCTGCGCCATGTGCAGTACGAAGACAAGCTCGACATCACCTTTGTCGGCGCGCGCTTTCACCGCATGAGCGGCCTGGAACAACGCCAGGTTGAACGCTTCGTCTATCAGCTGCAGCGTGAAGCACGCCGCTTTGAAAGTGATGGTCTGTTCTAGGAGCTGCCGCTTCAGAGCACGCCGGCGTAGGCATCGCTAGATATGGATGCCCAGCGCTGCCAGACGCGGCAGATCCTCCGGGCGATCCACATCCCAGAGTTCCGGCAACAGATGATGATCCCACTCCAGCTGCTGCAAACGCTCGCGGGTCATACGCAGAACCTGCTCGGTGCCCCAAGGCATATCGCTAAATAGCGAGGCCGTGATGCGGCGTAACCCCAGCAACACATAGCCACCATCCTCGGCCGGCCCGATGACCACCGACTGGCCATGCAAGGCCGTGCAAGCGTTGCTCAGGTAGCCGCCATCCAGGGCCGGGCAGTCATTGCCGATCAGAATCACCGCATCGCTTTCCGCCAGCCCCAGGGTGGCGATAAGCCGCATGCGCTCGCCCAGATCACCCGCTGGCTGCTCGACCAGGGTCCAGCCCAGGCCATGGGCCAACGCCTGGAGGTGCTTGTCCGGCGTGTCATCGAGCCACAAGAAGCGCTCATTGAATCCGGCAGCCGGCAGCTACAAGGCCCTTTCCAGCAACAGCCGCTGCAACTCGCACGCCCCTTCCTGACCGAGCGCCGGAATCAGGCGGGTTTTCACCCGCCCGGCGACCGGCGCGCGCGCCAGCATATGCAAAGAGATCGACAGGCTCATCGCGGTGCCCCTCGGTGATACTGGCGCGCCAACTTTTCCGGACTGACCCCGCAATAGTAAGCCAGG
>DASUOY010000236.1:0-5252 GCA_036276395.1 Pseudomonas sp. | reverse complement strand
AACCTGGCTGGCCGGCTGTTGCTGGTTAAGGCGCTCCAGGGCGTCGCGGGCGATCTGCGACAGGTGCGGCACCTGCTCGGCCTGCAGCTGCAGGTTGCGCAGCAGGTGCAGGGGGCTGATGCGTTCGCGCATCCAGCGTTCGAGGAAGGGCTGGGCGGTGCTCCACAGGTCCAGGTCCGGGTACAGCTGGCGGCCCAGGCCTTCGATATTCAGCAGGGTTTTCTGCAGCAGCACCAGCTGCGGCTGCACTTCCATATTGAAGCGCCGCGCGGTCTGGAACAGGCGCAGCAGCAACTGGCCGAAGGAAATATCCTTTAGCGGCCTTTCGAAGATCGGCTCGCACACGGTGCGGATCGCTGCTTCAAAGTCATTGACCTTGGTGTCCGCCGGCACCCAGCCGGAGTCGATATGCAGCTGCGCCACGCGGCGGTAATCGCGTTTGAAGAAGGCGATCAGGTTGCGCGCCAGGTAGTCCTGATCTTCTGGCGTGAGGCTGCCGATAATGCCGCAGTCGATGGCAATGTACTGCGGGTTCCACGGCGTGCGGGTGCTGACGAAGATATTGCCGGGGTGCATGTCGGCGTGGAAGAAGCTGTCGCGGAACACCTGGGTGAAGAAAATCTCCACGCCGCGTTCGGCCAGCAGTTTCATGTCGGTACGCTGGTCGGCCAGGGTCGCCAGGTCGGTGACCTGGATGCCGTAGATGCGCTCCATTACCAGCACCTTGGGTCGGCACAGGTCCCAGTACACCTGGGGCACATAGAGTAGCGGCGAGTCGGCAAAGTTGCGGCGTAGCTGGCTGGCGTTGGCGGCCTCGCGCAGCAGGTCGAGTTCATCAACGATGGTCTTTTCGTAGTCGCTGACCACCTCCACCGGACGCAGGCGGCGGGCATCGGCGGAGGACTTTTCCGCCAGCTTGGCGAGCAGGAACAACCAGGCGATGTCCTGTTCGATCACCGGGGCGAGGCCGGGGCGGATCACCTTGACCACCACTTCCTCGCCGCTTTTCAGCTGCGCGGCATGCACTTGCGCCACCGAGGCGGACGCTAGCGGCTGGGCATCGAAACGGGCGAACACTTCGCCGACCTTGGCGCCCAGCTGGCTTTCGATCAGGGCCTGGGCCTGGGCCGGGTCGAAGGGCGGCACCTGGTCCTGCAGCTTGGCCAGCTCATCGGCGATATCCGGGGGCAGCAGGTCGCGGCGCGTGGAGAGCAGCTGGCCGAACTTGATAAAGATCGGCCCCAGCTCTTCCAGGGCCAGGCGCAGGCGCGCACCGCGCGACAGCAGCAGGTCGCGGCGCGGCAGCCAGCGCCACGGCAGGGCATGACGCAGCAGGCGCAACCAGAAGGGCAGCGGCAGGGCGAACAACAGGTCATCCAGTTGATAGCGAATGACCACGCGCTGGATGCGCAAGAGGCGGCGAACGGCGAGCAGCTTCATGACTGGGGCTTATGGTGTTGGGCGAGGCGCTCGATGCGCGCGTCGAGACGGTCGAGGGCCAGCTTGAGGTTATCCAGCTCGGCAAAGCGCGCATCGGCTTCGCGCTGGCCGACCAGGCTGCGCGACTCTTCGCTGAGGTAGTCGGCCAGGTTCAGGCGCAGGCTGTCCAGGGTCTGGCTGGTCCAGCTGGCGCGGCTGCGCAGATGGCCGCCGAGCAATTGGCTGCCCACCGGGCCGAGCCAGCGCGACAGTTCGTATTCCCAGTCCAGCTCCAGATCCTGAAGGATCCCGGCCAGCTCCAGCAGGGTGGCGCTGTCGCCCTCCAGGTTGACGTCGGGGCTGTGCAGGATGGCGGTCTTGTCGCGGCTCAGGGCCAGGCGCAACAGGCTGGCGGCCGGGGCGTGCAGGCGGCAATCCACCGCGCCTTCCCACTGCGCGGCCAGTTGCAGACCGCTGGCGCTGGGCAGAATAAACAGCTGTAGATTCGGCGCGGCGCACTGCACGGCAAGCACCCGGCCGCTCAAGCGCGCCAGCCGCGGCAGCGCGGTGCTGTCCATGGCCAATACGCGATTAAGGCCGAGTTCGACTCCGGCCAGCAGCCCGGTCAGCAGCATCAGGGTTTGATGCCGCGGTGCAGGGCGACTATGCCGCCGGTCATATTGTGGTAGGTCACGCGCTCGAAGCCAGCTTCGACCATCATCGCTTTAAGCGTGTCCTGATCCGGGTGCATGCGGATCGACTCGGCCAGGTAGCGGTAGCTCTCGGCGTCGTTGGTGATCAGCTTGCCGGCCAGCGGCATAAATTTGAACGAGTAGGCGTCGTAAAACTTCGACAGCAGCGGGCTGGAGGGCTTGGAGAATTCCAGCACCAACAGCCGGCCGCCTGGCTTGAGCACCCGCAGCATGGAGCGGATGGCGTCTTCCTTGTGGGTGACGTTGCGCAGGCCGAAGGCGATGGTGACCACGTCGAAGTGATTGTCGGGGAACGGCAGCTTTTCCGCGTCGGCCTGGACGAAGCTGACGTTGCCGGCCACGCCCTTGTCCAGCAGGCGGTCACGGCCGACGCGCAGCATCGATTCGTTGATATCGGCCAGCACCACCTCACCGGTCGGGCCGACCAGGGCGGAGAACTTGCGGGTCAGGTCGCCCGTGCCGCCGGCGATATCCAGCACCCGGTTGCCGCTGCGCACGCCCGACAGTTCGATGGTGAAGCGCTTCCACAGGCGGTGCATGCCGCCGGAGAGCACATCGTTCATCAGGTCGTATTTGGCCGCCACCGAGTGGAAGACTTCGGCGACTTTTTCCGCCTTCTGGCTTTCTGGCACATTCTGGAAGCCGAAATGGGTGGTGGGTTCGCTGTCGCTGCTTTTGCGCGGGTCGTTCATCGTGCCCTTTCCCTACACAGAGAGGCTGAATCAAAGTGGCGGCCATTCTAAACCTAAAAGCAGCCCTAGGCTTCAAGCCGCACGCTTCAAGTAAAAGCCTGAAGGCTTTGCATGCGCGCAGCTTGCTATAGTCTCGCGACCTAAGGTCGCAGTTAACTGGCGAGGAGATATGCCATGGCCAAAATCAGTGTTGAACGTTCCCATAACCTCGGCCGTGAAGTCGCCCGGGAAAAGGCCGAAGAGCTGGCCGAGCGTCTGGCCCGTGAATACGACGTACGTTATCGCTGGAATGGCGACAGCCTGGAGTTCAAGCGCAGCGGCGCCGATGGCCGCATCGACGTGGCCGAGGACAGCGTGCGGGTGCAGCTCAACCTGGGGCTGTTGCTGTCGGCCATGAGCGGCAGCATCAAGCGTGAGATCGAAGAGGTGCTGGACAAGAACCTGCAGGGCTGACGTCTTTGCGTCGGCGCTTGAGTGTGAGGTGATCTGCTTTTGTAGGGTGCGCCGTGCGCACCAGTACTGGCCCAGGCTTTTGGTGCGCACGGCGCACCCTTCCCACTGCTAGTCCTTCGGGCCGTCGCTGCGCGACGATAAAAATTGCTCTAGGCAATTTTTCATGGCTTGCCATCCCTGGCCGCCACCCTGCGGGCCGTTGCTGCGCAACGTTAAAAACTGCTCCTGGCAATTTTTTCTACGCTTAGTATGCGGTTTCTAATTTTCATCAGTACCTTGCAGCTAAGCCTGCATCCCGTGGGCGTTTCCTCGAAACACTTAGAGTGAGGTGCACCATGTCGAAAGTTGCCGTTAAAAAGAAAGTTGAAGCCGAAGAAACCGCTACCGTGCTGAGCGACGTTAAAGTCTACGCACGCAAAATCTGGCTGGCCGGTCTGGGTGCCTACGCCAAAGCGGGCCAAGAAGGCGCCGAGTATTTCAAAGAGCTCGTGAAGAGCGGCGAAGGCGTTGAAAAGCAAGGCAAAAAACTGGTCAACGAACAAGTTGAAGCAGCCAACAGCCAGATCGACAGCGTCAAGGCCACTGTAAACAACAATGTCAGCAGCGTTAAAGGCAAGGTTGAAGTGCAACTCGACAAGATCGAGAAGGCCTTCGATACCCGCGTAGCCAGCGCTCTGAATCGCATCGGCATCCCGTCCAAGCAAGACATCGAAGTTCTCTCTGCTAAGCTGGATGAGCTGAGCGCGTTGCTCGAGCAAGTCGCGCGTACCAAATAAGGAGAGCGGAATGGCTGTCAAAAAGAAAACCGAAAAACAGTCCAGTTCCTGGATCGGCGAAGTCGAGAAGTACTCGCGTCAGATCTGGCTGGCCGGCTTGGGTGCCTACTCCAAGGTCAGCAAGGACGGCAATAAGCTGTTCGATACCCTGGTCAAGGATGGCGAGAAAGCCGAAAAACTGGCCAAGACCGAAGTCGACAAGCAGGTTGATGTGGTGAAGTCCACCGTGGGCAGCAAGGTGGATAGCGCCAAGTCGAAAGTTGACGAAGTCAAAGACAAGGCTCTGGGCAAGTGGAGCGAGCTGGAAGAAGCCTTCGACAAGCGTCTGAACAATGCCATTTCGCGTCTCGGTGTACCGAGCCGCAATGAAGTGAAAGCGCTCAACGCCAAGGTTGAAAGCCTGACCAAGCAGATCGAGCAACTCACCGGTGTATCGGTGAAATCGGTCAAGCCTGTTGCCAAGAAGGTCGCGGCCAAGCCTGCGGCTAAACCGGCAGCCAAGCCTGTGGCAAAAGCAGCGGCTAAACCTGCTGCCAAGCCTGCCGCTAAGCCTGCAGCTAAACCGGCGGTCAAAGCAGCAGCCAAGCCTGCTGCCAAGCCCGCAGCCAAACCAGCTGTCAAGGCCGCGGCCAAGCCGGCGGCGGCTAAGCCTGCAGCCAAGCCTGCGGCAGTAGCCAAGCCAGTTGCACCTGCGGCCCCTGCCGCCGCTGCAGCACCGGCTCCGGTTGCGGCCCCTGCTCCTGCGGCAGCTCCGGCGGCACCCGCCAGCCAGGCGTAAGTTACCTGGCTGTAATGCAAGCGCCCGGCCTAGTGCCGGGCGTTTTGCATTGGGCGCTGCGGGTTGTTCAGTCTTCCAGGTAGCGACTGGCCAGGTGCTCGGCGGCCATGCGGGCGTCGCTGGCCAGATGCGGGGCGGCCAGCATCATCACCTGATAGACCACCAGGCGGCTCTCGCCCTCGCGGCCGATGATGCGCTGGTAATCCAGGGAGAACAGCAGGGTCAGGGTGATCTGTTCCACCAGTTGGCCGAGGGCCTGGGTGTCGCTGAGCAACAAACCGTCGGCCTGCAGGCGCGCCAGCAGCTCGGCCAGGGCGCGCTTCAGGCTGTTGAGCCAGTGACGCACGCCGCGCTCCAGTTTCGGCACTCGTCCGGCCAGGTTGGACAGGTCCTGGAACAGGAAGCGGTAGTGGGCCAGGCG
>DASUOY010000235.1:0-9484 GCA_036276395.1 Pseudomonas sp. | reverse complement strand
GCCGAGATCGACGAGCACACCGCCGCCTATCACTTCCACGAGCCGCTGGGCGTGGTCGGGCAGATCATCCCGTGGAACTTCCCGCTGCTGATGGCCGCCTGGAAACTCGCCCCGGCCCTGGCCGCCGGCAACTGCATCGTACTCAAGCCGGCCGAGCAAACCCCGCTGTCGATCAGTGTGCTGATGGAGCTGATCGGCGACCTGCTGCCGCCGGGCGTGCTTAACGTGGTGCAGGGCTTCGGCCGCGAAGCCGGCGAGGCCCTGGCCACCAGCAAGCGCATCGCCAAGATCGCCTTTACCGGTTCCACCCCGGTGGGTTCGCACATTCTTAAGTGCGCCGCCGAGAACATCATCCCGAGCACCGTGGAGCTGGGCGGCAAATCGCCGAACATCTTCTTCGAGGACATCATGCAGGCCGAGCCGGCCTTTATCGAAAAAGCCGCCGAGGGCCTGGTGCTGGCCTTCTTCAACCAGGGTGAGGTGTGCACCTGCCCGTCGCGGGCGCTGGTGCAGGAATCCATCTACCCGGCGTTCATGGCCGAGGTGATGAAGAAGATCAAGCAGATCAAACGCGGCAACCCGCTGGACACCGAAACCATGGTCGGCGCCCAGGCCTCCGAGCAGCAGTACGACAAGATCCTCTCCTACCTGGCCATCGCCCAGCAGGAGGGTGCCGAGCTGCTTACCGGCGGCGCCGCGGAAAGCCTGCAGGGCGATCTGGGCAACGGCTATTACATCCAGCCGACGCTGCTCAAGGGCCACAACAAGATGCGCGTGTTCCAGGAAGAGATCTTCGGCCCGGTGGTGGGTATCACCACCTTCAAGGACGAGGCCGAGGCCCTGGCGATTGCCAACGACACCGAGTTCGGACTCGGCGCCGGCCTGTGGACCCGCGACATCAACCGCGCCTACCGCATGGGCCGGGCAATCAAGGCCGGTCGGGTGTGGACCAACTGCTACCACCTGTACCCGGCGCACGCCGCGTTCGGTGGCTACAAGAAGTCCGGGGTGGGCCGTGAAACCCACAAGATGATGCTCGACCACTACCAGCAAACCAAGAACCTGCTGGTCAGCTACGACATCAACCCCCTGGGCTTCTTCTGACCCGCCCTGCGGAGCTGAAAACGCCTCCCGTATAGCTAAAAACGCCATACGCCGTGCCCGCCGCACTATCCCGTTGCGGCTGGCACAGGCGTTGCGTACATCCGCAAGTCTCTTGGTCTATTCCACTACTTAGGGCGGGTACTCAATGACTACTGCAACAACACTCAAACCCTCACTCGGCACCCTGCATCTATGGGGTATTGCCGTCGGCCTGGTGATTTCCGGCGAATATTTCGGCTGGAGCTACGGCTGGGGCAGCGCCGGCACCCTGGGCTTTCTGGTCACCGCGCTGATGGTGGCGGCGATGTACACCTGCTTTATCTTCAGCTTTACCGAGCTGACCACCGCCATCCCCCACGCCGGTGGCCCGTTCGCCTACAGCCGCCGGGCCTTCGGCCCCAAGGGTGGCTTGATTGCCGGCCTGGCCACGCTAATCGAGTTCGTTTTCGCCCCGCCGGCCATCGCCATGGCCATCGGCGCCTACCTCAACGTGCAGTTTCCGGGGCTCGACCCCAAACTCGCTGCGGTCGGGGCCTATGCCATCTTTATGACCCTGAATATCCTCGGCGTCAGCATCGCCGCCACCTTCGAGCTGGTGGTGACGGTGCTGGCGGTGGCCGAGCTGCTGGTGTTTATGGGCGTGGTCGCGCCGGGCTTCAGCTTCAGCAACTTCGCCCTAAATGGCTGGGCCGGTTCGGATACCTTCAGCACGGCCTCGATTGCCGGGATCTTCGCGGCGATTCCCTTCGCCATCTGGTTCTTCCTCGCCATCGAAGGCGCGGCCATGGCCGCCGAAGAAGCCAAAGACCCCAAGCGCACCATTCCGCGCGCCTATGTCAGCGGCATCCTGACCCTGGTGTTCCTGGCCTTGGGCGTGATGATCATGGCCGGCGGCGTGGGTGACTGGCGCCAGCTGTCGAATATCAACGACCCGCTGCCGCAAGCGATGAAGGCCGTGGTCGGCGACAACTCGACCTGGCTGCATATGCTGGTGTGGATCGGCCTGTTCGGCCTGGTAGCGAGCTTCCACGGCATCATCCTCGGCTACTCGCGGCAGTTCTTCGCCCTCGCCCGCGCCGGTTACCTGCCGGCCGGCCTGGCCAAGCTGAACCGCTTCCAGACCCCGCACCGGGCGATTCTCGCCGGCGGCGTGATCGGCATCGCGGCCATCTACAGCGACGGCCTGATCAACCTGCAGGGCATGAGCCTGACCGCGGCGATGATCACCATGGCGGTATTCGGCGCCATCGTCATGTACATCATGAGCATGCTCAGCCTGTTCCGTCTGCGTAAAACCGAGCCGCTGCTGGAGCGCAGCTTCCGCGCCCCGGGCTACCCGATAGTGCCGGGCATCGCCCTGGCCCTGGCCCTGGTGTGCCTGGTGGCGATGGTCTGGTTCAACACCCTGATCGCGGCGGTCTTCGTCGGCTTGATGGGCGTAGGTTTCGTCTACTTCCAACTGACCCACCAGCAACGCGCCGACGCGCCGGCTGACGCCATGCTGACCGGCGTTTAAGCCACATCAAGAAGTGCACCTCTGCCGGGCCCTTACCCGGCAGAGGCCCCATTTAGGTGCAGGCCGCCACGCCATGCTATAAGCCGCGCGTGGTTTGCCTTTAACGAGCCGCTCCAGGAGTCGCTACATATGGCCCGTTTTTCCCATTCCGTCGGTGGTGAGACCTACCGTTTCGACAGCCTCGCCGAGGTAATGGCCAAGGCCAGCCCGGCACGCTCCGGCGACTTTCTCGCAGGCGTGGCGGCGGGCAATGCCGGCGAACGGGTCGCGGCGCAGATGGCCCTGGCCGATATTCCGCTCAAACACTTCCTCAGCGAGGCGCTGATCCCCTACGAGGCTGACGAAGTTACCCGGCTGATTATCGACAGCCACGACCCGCTCGCCTTCGCCCCGGTCAGCCACCTGACTGTCGGTGGTTTTCGCGACTGGCTGCTCGGCGACAGCGCCGACGAAGCCGCGCTGCGCGCCCTGGCCCCGGGCCTGACCCCGGAAATGGCCGCCGCAGTGTCGAAGATCATGCGCGTGCAGGACCTGGTCCTGGTGGCACAGAAGATCCGCGTGGTCACCCGCTTTCGCAACACCATGGGCCTGCGCGGGCGCATGTCCACCCGCCTGCAACCGAACCACCCGACCGATGAGCCGGCCGGCATCGCCGCCAGCATTCTCGACGGCCTGCTGTACGGCAACGGCGACGCCATGCTCGGCATCAACCCGGCCACCGACAGCATCGCGAGCATCTGCGAGATGCTGAAGATGCTCGACGGCATTATCCAGCGCTACGAGATCCCCACCCAGGCCTGCGTGCTGACCCACGTCACCACCTCTATCGAAGCGATCAACCGCGGTGTGCCGCTGGACCTGGTGTTCCAGTCGATTGCCGGCACCGAGGCGGCCAATGCCAGCTTCGGCGTCAGCCTGAATATTCTCCAGGAAGGCTACGAGGCCGGCCTGAGCCTCAAGCGCGGCACAGTCGGCGACAACCTGATGTATTTCGAGACCGGCCAGGGCAGCGCGCTGTCCGCCGGCGCCCACCATGGCCTAGACCAGCAGACCTGCGAGACCCGCGCCTATGCGGTGGCTCGTCATTTCAAGCCGTTTCTGGTGAATACCGTGGTCGGCTTTATCGGCCCGGAGTACCTGTACAACGGCAAGCAGATCATCCGCGCCGGGTTAGAAGACCACTTCTGCGGCAAGCTGCTGGGCCTGCCGATGGGTTGCGATATCTGCTACACCAACCACGCCGAAGCCGACCAGGATGATATGGACGTGCTGCTGACCCTGCTTGGCGTGGCCGGGATCAACTTCATCATGGGCATTCCCGGCTCCGATGACGTGATGCTCAACTACCAGACCACCTCCTTTCACGACGCCCTGTATGCCCGGCAGAGCCTGGGGCTAAAGCCGGCCCCCGAGTTCGAAGGCTGGCTGCAGCGCATGGGCATCCTGACCCAGGCCGACGGCCGCCCGCGCCTGGGCAACAAGCTGCCGCCGGCGTTTCGCCAGGCCCTGGCACAGCTTGGCTAACAGAGGAGATTGCCGATGTACGATGACAGCCCACTCAGCGGCGCCAGCGAAAATCCCTGGCAGCAACTGCGCAACCTGACTCCGGCACGCATCGCCCTGGGCCGCGCCGGCACCAGCCTGCCGACCCGCGCCCAGCTGGACTTCCAGTTCGCCCATGCCCAGGCCCGCGATGCCGTGCACCTGGCGTTCGACCACGCCACACTGGCCGCCAGCCTGGCCCACCAGCATCGGCAGAGCCTGCTGCTGCACAGCGCCGCCAAGGACCGCGATACCTACCTGCAACGCCCGGACCTGGGCCGGCGTTTAAGCCACGAATCCGCCGAGCTATTACGCCAGCATCGCGAGCAAAATCCGGACGGTTACGACCTGGCCATAGTCGTGGCCGATGGCCTGTCCGCCCTGGCCGTGCACCGCCACGCCCTGCCGATGCTGGAGCGCATCGAGGAACAGGCAGCGGCCGAGGGCTGGAGCCTGGCGCCTGTGACCCTGGTCAGCCAGGGGCGGGTGGCGGTGGCCGATGAAGTGGCCGAACTGCTCGACGCGCGCATGGTGGTGATACTGATAGGCGAGCGCCCCGGCCTCAGTTCACCGGACAGCCTGGGCCTGTACTTCACCTACGCGCCCAAGGTCGGCCTGACCGACGCCTACCGCAACTGCATCTCCAATGTGCGCCTGGAAGGCCTGAGCTACGCCATGGCCAGCCATCGCCTGCTGTACCTGATGCGCGAGGCCTGTCGCCGGCAGCTGTCGGGGGTCAATTTGAAGGATGAGGCCGAGGTGCCGCTGTTGCTCGGCGCAGGCAGCGGGGGCAATTTCCTCCTGGGCTGAATGGCGCAATCGGAGACTATTGGCCAAACGCTTGTTTGGATTGCACTTTCCAAAAGCTTTAGGCAGCATCGGGCTCGTTCGCAGGCAGCTCCCAGTGCTGCCAAGGCCACTCCCCACTACAGCCGAGGCTCAACATGCGCATTGTTCAAGCTACTCTGGAACACTTGGACCAGCTGACCCCGTTGTTCGTCAACTACCGCGAACTGTTCGGCCAGCTGCCCTACCCGGATTCCTCGCGCAGCTTTCTGGAAAAGCGCATCAGCCGCAAAGAGTCGGTGATCTACCTGGCCATGGCCGATGACGAAGACAAGATCCTCGGTTTCTGCCAGCTCTACCCGAGCTTCTCCTCGCTGTCGCTCAAGCGCGTGTGGATTCTCAACGATATCTACGTGTGCCAGGACGCCCGCCGTCAGCTGGTCGCCGACCGTCTGATCCAGGCAGCCAAGAAAATGGCCAAGGACACCAACGCCGTGCGCCTGCGCGTGGCCTCCAGCATCAACAACACGGTGGCGCACAAGCTCTACGAATCCATCGGCTTCGTCGAAGACACCGAGTTCAAGAACTTCGTGCTGCCGATCACCGAAGACTTTACCGCCCCCTAAGCACCCGCCCTCGCGCCGCCCTGCCGCACTAACCGGCAGGGTGCGCCGCGCGCCTAGCCATTGAGGCTAAGCCAAAGCCCCAGCGCCAACTGCACCACTAGCAAACCCACCATGACCACCTGCCAGGGCTGTTGGCGTCTGCCACTGCGCAACTGTGGCGCCTGGGCCTGCAACGGCTGCAACAGGGCCTGGTGAAACTCCGACAGCGCCTCGAAGCGCGCCTCAGCCTGCGGCGCCAGAGCCCGCGCCAGCACCCCATCCCAACCCGCCGGCAGGCGCGCGCTGAACTGCGCCAACGGCACATAGCCGCAGTTTTTGCCGGCATCCGCCCGCGCCACCTCAGGCCAGCGCCCGCAGAACAGCCAGTAGGCCAGGGCCGCCAGGGCAAACTGGTCGGCGCGGCCATCGGCCATCTGCCCCTGCCGCAACTCCGGGGCCAGCGGCAGCGCCTCGGCCGGCAAGGGTTGGCGCGGCACCCCTGGCAAGAGCGCGGCATGCTCGGGCAACAGCAACAAGCGGCCATTGCCACCGACCAGGATATTGCGCGGGTCCAGCCACAGGCCCTGCATGCCGCGGCGCTGCAGGGCGCGCACCGCGGCGATCAGCTGTTCCAGCAGGGCCAGCAGGCTCAAGGCCTCCAGCGGGCCATGGGCGGCCTGCCAATCGAGCAGGCTGAGCATGCCCGGTGGCGCCGGTTCGAACAGCATAAAGGCGTGGCGGCGCGGCTGATGGGCCGACAGCACCTGCGCCAGGCTGGACGCCGCGCTGCGCCGCAGGGCCCATTCGCGCTGCCAGAAGGCCTCATCCGCGGCCTGCTCGGCCAGCCACAGGATGGCCTCACGACCGCGCTCATCCATGGCGCGAAATACCCGCCCAGGCGGGCCAAAGGCGCAGCCGCCCAGCAGCGTCCAGCCGTCCAGTTGCTGCCCGGGTTGCGCCACCAGCGCCGGCCAAGGTTCGCGTGGCGCCGCCGGCGGCAGCGGCTCGGCCACCCCGGGCAGGAGCAATACGGCCGCCCCCGGCGCCTGCAGCAAGGGCCGCAACAGCGGCTGCATCTGCTCGGTATCGAGCCCGGCGCAGCCCGTGCGAAAGCTGTGCAGATCGGCGACATCCAGCAGCGGCTGCGGGGCCAGCAGCAAGACTTCGCCAGGGCTTAGCGGCAGATGATGCTGCACCAGCGCCAGCTCGGCCTGGCCACCCAGCTGCATGCCCTCGCGGCCGGCCAGGCTCTGCAGGCTGCCCTCGCGATAACGCAGCAGGCCAATGGCCCCGGCCTGGAAAAACTGCACCTCGTCGCCCTGCAGCAGCAACAGGCCGGCACTCAACTGGATGCCGCCACGCCCCGCCTGCTGCTGGCGGAACAACTGCTGATTGAGCGCGGCCAGCACCTGGCGCACGGCCTGGGCTTCGCTCCAGCCCGCCGGGGTGCAGGCGTAATCGACGAACAGCGCATCCAGATAGGCTTGCAGCTGGCGCACCACATCTGGGCATTCACGCCCCCACAACAGCGCCACCAGCAACAGCGGGGCACGCCCTTCGCGCCCCTCCAGCCAGCTGGCGCGAAGCCGCGCGGCCTGGCTCGGCAGGTCGCGACCCTGGCCACAGACCAGGCTAACGGCGGGAAAATCCAGGCGTTCGGTCGACATGGGCAGCCCTCCCAAGTGGCTAATAAGTCTCCCCGTGCAGCCTTTATGCCGACTTGCCCAGCAACCCGACGCACGCTTAAGGTGGGCGCTCCTTGAGCCTGAGAAGCCCCCATGTGGTCGTTCCGCGCCTGGCGCCGCCAGCGCATCCTTGCCCGCCATCCGATCAGCGCCAGCACCTGGGCCGAGGTGCTGCAACGTCTGCCGCTGCTCGACGGCCTCGACGCCGCCGAGTTGCAACGCCTACAACAGCGCGCCGTGCTGTTTTTGCATGGCAAGCGCCTGAGCGCCCTGCCCGGCGTCGAACTGGATCAGTGCGCCCGTCTGCAACTGGCGGTACAGGCCGAACTGCCGCTGCTGCACCTGGCCGACCTCGACTGGTATCAGGGTTTCCACGAGATAGTGCTGTACCCCGACGACTTCCTCAGCCCGCAACGCCACCGCGACGCCAGTGGCGTGGAACACGAGTGGGACGCCGAACACAGCGGCGAAGCCTGGCAGCGCGGCCCGGTGATCCTGGCCTGGCCCGGGGTGCAGGCCAGCGGCGGCTGGGATGGCTATAACCTGGTGATCCATGAGCTGGCGCACAAGCTGGACATGCTTAACGGCGACGCCAATGGCCTGCCGCCGCTGCACGACAGTATGCGCATCCAGGACTGGGCTGCGGCCATGCAGAGCGCCTTCGATCGGCTCAATGCCCAACTGGACGCCGACCCCGAGGCCGCAACCGCCATCGACCCTTACGCCGCCGAAGACCCGGCAGAGTTCTTTGCGGTGACCAGCGAATACTTCTTCAGCGCCCCGGATTTGCTCGCCGAGGCCTTTCCCGCGGTTTACGCGCAGCTCAAGCTGTTTTACCGGCAAGATCCGCTGGCGCGACTGCAGCGGCTACAGAGCAACGACCCTGACTACCGAGTCATACCAGAAGATGGCATAAGCGCGACCAATGGCTAGGTATCCCGCCGTAGCAACGCCTGGGGAATATGCCTATAATCGCGCCACTTTTTTGGCCCACCCCTCGGGAGTCGCCCCATGAGCTACAGCAAGATCCCGGCTGGCAAAGACCTGCCGAACGACATCTACGTTGCCATCGAGATCCCGGCCAACCACGCGCCGATCAAATACGAAATCGACCACGACACCGATTGCCTGATGGTCGACCGCTTTATGGCCACCCCGATGTTCTACCCGGCCAACTACGGCTTTATCCCGCACACCCTGGCTGACGACGGTGACCCCCTCGACGTGCTGGTGGTTACCCCTTACCCGGTAGCCCCAGGCTCGGTGATCCGCGCCCGTCCGGTTGGCGTGCTGCACATGACCGACGAAGCCGGCGGCGACGCCAAGCTGATCGCCGTACCCCACGACAAGCTGAGCCAGCTGTACGTGGACGTTAAGGAATACACCGACCTGCCTGCCCTGCTGCTGGAGCAGATCAAGCACTTCTTCGAGAACTACAAGGATCTCGAGAAAGGCAAATGGGTCAAGGTTGAAGGCTGGGGCAACGCAGACGCCGCCCGCGCCGAAATCATTAAGGCGGCAGCGGCTTACCAAAAATAAGTCGACGCCACCCCCTAAAAACCGGCCACAAGCCGGTTTTTTTATGTCCGCCATCCATGGCAGACACCCTTCGGGCCGTCGCTGCGCAACGTTAAGAACTGCTCCTGACAGTTTTTTATGCCCGCCAGCCGTGGCAGCCCCCCTTCGGGCCGTCGCTGCGCGACGTTAAAAACTGCTCCTGACAGTTTTTTATGCCCGCCAGCCGGGACAGGACCCATCTGACTGTCGCTAGGCGACGTTAAACATGGTTCCAGGCCACTGTCTAAGCCTGACCCAAACGCCGGTACCCGCCTGCCTCCAGGCCATCTACCCAGGCCTCGCAGATTTGCACCCCCTGCTGCGGGCTGAACGCTCCGGGGTTGAGGCCGAACTCCAGCCACAAGCCGTCCAGCAAGGCGCTCAAACTGGTGGCCGCCAAGCGGGCATCAAAGCCAGTCCAGCTCATTTCCGCCGCCAGGTCGGCCAGAATCTGCGCCAGCAAGGCGCGGTATTGGCCGTAGGAATCTTTGTGTGCGTGGTTGATCGCTTCCGCCGTTTGCACCGCCCCCCAGAAGGCCAGCCAGGCATCCAGCAACTCCGGCGCGAGCATCTCGGGTGAGAACGAGGCCTGGAAAAACGCCGACAGGCGCGCACGCGCCGCAGGTTCGGCGGCCGCCACGGCGCCGCGCAGAACGCCCATGACCTGCTCGGTAATCGACAGGTAAGCC
>DASUOY010000234.1:0-5910 GCA_036276395.1 Pseudomonas sp. | reverse complement strand
CAGCCCGCCATGCCGGCCGGCATCGAGGAAGGCATCATCAAGGGCATGTACCTGCTCGAAGAGGACAAGAAGGAAGCCGCGCACCACGTGCAGCTGCTCGGTTCCGGCACCATCCTGCGCGAAGTGCGCGAGGCGGCGAAGATCCTCCGTGAAGAGTTCAACGTCGGCGCCGATGTATGGAGCGTTACCAGCTTCAACGAACTGCGCCGCGACGGCCTGGCCGTGGAGCGCAGCAACCGCCTGCACCCGGGCCAGAAGCCCAAGCAGACCTACGTGGAAGAATGCCTGAGCGGCCGTCAGGGCCCGGTCATCGCCAGCACCGACTATATGAAGCTGTTCGCCGAACAGATTCGCCAGTGGGTACCGAGCAAGGAATTCAAGGTCCTCGGCACCGACGGCTTCGGCCGCAGCGACAGCCGCAAGAAGCTGCGCCACTTCTTCGAAGTGGACCGCAACTGGGTGGTCCTGGCCGCCCTGGAAGCCCTTGCCGACCGTGGTGATATCGAACCGAAAGTGGTGGCCGAGGCCATCGTCAAGTTCGGCATCAACCCGGAAAAACTCAACCCACTGGACTGCTAAGGAGACGCACTGTGAGTGAATTGATTCGCGTACCCGACATCGGCAGCGGTGAGGGTGAAGTTATCGAGTTGTTCGTCAAGGTCGGCGACCGTATCGAAGCCGACCAGAGCCTGCTGACCCTGGAGTCGGACAAGGCCAGCATGGAAATCCCCGCGCCCAAAGCCGGGGTGATCAAGAGCCTGAAGGTCAAGCTGGGCGACCGCCTGAAGGAAGGCGACGAACTGCTCGAGCTGGAAGTCGAAGGTGCCGCCGCCGCACCGGCAGCCCCGGTTGCCGCCCCGGCCGCAGCAGCGCCGCAAGCCGCCGCCGCACCTGCCCCGGCTGCTGCGCCCGCCGCTGCCGCGCAGGCCAGCAGCGTGCAGGATGTGCATGTGCCGGATATCGGCTCGGACGGCAAGGCCAAGATCATCGAAATTCTGGTCAAGGTCGGCGATACGGTCGAAGTCGACCAGTCGCTGATCACCCTGGAGTCGGACAAGGCCAGCATGGAAATCCCCTCGCCGGCAGCCGGCGTGGTGGAAAGCATCGGCATCAAGCTGGAAGACGAAGTCGGCACTGGCGACTTTATCCTCAAGCTGAAAGTCGCTGGCGGCGCAGCAGCGCCGGTTGCAGCAGCGCCCGCACCTGCAGCCGCCAGCGATGTGCACAAGGTGCCGGAAGGTGCTCACCCGGCGGTCGCCGCCGAAGTCAGCGCCATCGCTTCCCTGGCGGCAGCCGCGGCCAAGGTCGCAGACGCCCCTGCCCGCTCCGGCGGCAAGGTGCATGCGGGCCCCGCCGTGCGCCAACTGGCCCGCGAGCTCGGCGTTGAACTGGATGCCGTACCCGGCACCGGGCCGAAAGGCCGCGTGCTCAAGGAAGACGTGCAACTCCATGTCAAGGCCATGATGCAGAAGGCCAAGGCCGCACCGGAAGCCGGCGCAACCGGCGGCGCCGGTATCCCGCCGATCCCGGTGGTGGATTTCAGCAAGTTCGGTGAAATCGAAGAAGTGGCCATGACCCGCCTAATGCAGGTCGGCGCCGCCAACCTGCACCGCAGCTGGCTCAACGTGCCGCACGTGACCCAGTTCGATTCGGCCGATATCACCGAGCTGGAAGCCTTCCGCGTGGCGCAGAAAGCCGTGGCGGAAAAGGCCGGGGTCAAGCTCACCGTGCTGCCGCTGCTGCTCAAGGCCTGCGCCTTCCTGCTCAAGGAACTGCCGGACTTCAACAGCTCGCTGGCGCCGAGCGGCAAAGCCATCATCCGCAAGAAATACGTGCACATCGGCTTCGCCGTGGACACCCCGGATGGCCTGCTGGTACCGGTGATCAAGAACGTCGATCAGAAGAGCCTGCTGCAGCTGGCCGCCGAAGCCGCCGTACTGGCGGAAAAGGCACGCACCAAGAAGCTGTCGGCCGACGATATGCAGGGCGCCTGCTTCACCATCTCCAGCCTCGGCCATATTGGCGGCACCGGCTTTACGCCGATCGTCAACGCACCGGAAGTGGCGATCCTCGGTGTGAGCAAGGCGACCATCCAGCCGGTCTGGGATGGCAAGGCGTTCCAGCCCAAGCTGATGCTGCCGCTGTCGCTGTCCTACGACCATCGGGTAATCAACGGTGCCGCCGCCGCGCGCTTTACCAAGCGCCTGGGTGACGTGCTGGCGGATATCCGCACCATGCTGCTGTAACAACCCGCTTCAACTTTCGAGCACGCCACGCTCGTTATCCTCGACCCCGCCAATTTGGCGGGGTTTTTTTTGCTCAGCACATCCATGTGCTTCACCCCTTCGGGGCTTGCGCGCAAAAACGGCTCCCGGCCATTTTGGGCCTTTTGCGACGCCATGCATGGCATACGACAGGTTTTGAGATAAGTAGCCCGGCCTGCAGGCTCAGCAATGGCTAGGGTGCTGGCGCACCCAGGCAGGTCGCGGACTCTTGGTGCGCACAGCACCGCCTACAACAGCAAGGCGCTTGGCCTTCAGCCCTTTTGCAGATTGCGGATCAGAAAGCTCAGGGCCTTGGCCAGTTCGGCGGCGCCCTGGTGGTCGCGCACTATGCTCAGCAGCGGGCTGCCGTCATGGGGGTTGAACAACACACAGCTGATCCCACTCAGCGGGCAGTCATAGCGTACAAAGGGATCGACGCCATACAAGCCGATGCGCTGGTTGCGCACGGCAACATCGCTACCGCTGGGCCCGCGCACTTCCTCGCGCAGCAGCAACTCGCCGGGCTCGCCCAGACGCAGCTGGTAACTCAGGTCCTGGCGCCGCGCCTGGCCGACCTGATAGGCGGCGCTCAGGGCATAGGTCTGCAGCAGCTCATTGCAATGCCCAAGCAGGGCCTGGCGCTCATCCTGGGTCTGCTGCAGGCGCTTGAGCTCGGTCAGGTATTCGGCCTGTTCGGCACCGCTCAGGCCAGCCGAAGGCTCGCTGGCCAACAACGGCGAAACCAGTACAAAGCTGCCGAGCAGCAGGGCGCCCATTAGTTTTCTTGTCAGTCGCAATTGCATGATGCACCCTTGGCCGTCGCTATAGATGAAGTGGGCCGAGCCTTCGCCTCGGTCAGCATACTGGAAGCCCGCCACCGAATGAAAAGCCATCCCGATGCCGCAAGTCGTTTCGCGGCCGAGGTTGTGACGCAGTTGCCAGTGCCTTCGCGCCTCGGCCTGCTGCGTTTCGAACGCTTGAATGAAGCCAGCTGGGCCCTGCTTTTTCTCGACGCCGCCTGCGAGCAAGCGTTTGGCCTTGCCGCCCCACAGCTCTGTGCCCTGCTCGACTCGCCCTACGCCAGCCTGATGGAACCGGCGGCGCGTCAGCAGCTGCACGAGGACATCCAGCAGCAACTGCTGCAGCGCCAGCACTATGGGGTGCAGTACCGCCTGCATACGCCCAACGGCACCCTGACCCTGCTGGAGCTTGGCGAGCTCAGCAAGCAGCACGGTCGCGAACTGCTGCACGGCTACCTGCTGCCGCTCGAGCAGCCCCCCGAGCTGGCTCCCCTGCAACTGCGCGAAGCCGAAGCCCTGTATCAGCGCAGCCGCGAAGAGCTGCGCCAGCAACAGAGCCGCGCCCGCGCCCAGCAAGAGCTGATCGTGCGCCTGGCGCGTCACCACTACGGGGAGCAGCCGCTGCGCGAAGCCGCCGAGCTGATCACCCAGAGCGCCTGCGCCCTGTATGAGGTGGAGCGTGCCGGCATCTGGCACTTCAACGGCAGCCTGCTGGAACCCGCGGCCCTCTACCTGCGCGAACCGGGCTGCCATGTGCAGGCCGCCGCCATCGATGCCAGCGCCTACCCGGCCTACCTGGAGGCCCTGCACAGCGGCCGCGCCCTGGACGCCCATGACGCCCAGCACGACAAACGCACCCGCGAGCTGAGCGCCAGCTACCTGCAACCCATGGGCATCAACGCCATGCTCGATGCCAGCATCAGGGTCGACGGCCAGGTGGTCGGGGTGCTGTGCCTGGAACACAGCGGCTCGGCGCGCATCTGGCAGGCCGATGAAGTCGCCTTCGCCGGCGAGCTGGCCGACCACTACGCCCAGGTGCTCAGCAACCAGCAGATCCGCCGTACTACCCACGCCCTGCACCTGTTCCAGCGCGCCGTCGAGCAAAGCTCCAGCGCCTTTATCCTGCTCGACCGCGACGGCCTGGTGGAGTACGTCAACCCGAGCTTTACCGCCATCACCCTGTACAGCGCCAGCGAGGTGCAGGGCCGCCGTCTGGCGGAAATTCCCGCCCTGGAAAACCTCAGCGACCTGCTGTTCGACACCCGCACCGGCCTGCTTGAACACAACAGCTGGCAGGGCGAATTCAAGAGCCGACGCAAGAACCTGGAGCCTTACTGGGGCCACCTGTCGCTGTCCAAGGTGCATGGCGACGACGGCAAGCTGACCCACTACATCGGCATCTACGAAGACGTCACCGCCAGCAAGCAGGCCCAGCAGCATATCGAGCGCCTGGCCTTTCGCGACAACCTCACCGGCCTGGGCAATCGCTACGCCTTTATCCGCGCCCTGGAAAACCACTTCAGCGATAACCCCGGCAAGCCGATCAGCCTGCTGCTGGTGGACATCGACAACTTCAAGCGGATCAACGACAGCCTCGGCCACCAGACCGGCGACAAGCTGCTCAGCAGCCTGGCGCGGCGCCTGCGCAACAGCCTGAAGAGCGTGAATATCCTGGCCCGTTTCGCCAGCAACGAATTCGCCATCCTGCTCGACAACCTCAGCAGCGAGGACAGCCAGCGCATCGCCCAGCAGGTGCTGCATACCCTGGACAAGCCGCTGTTCGTCGACAACCAGCTGATCAGCGTCACCGGCTCGGTCGGCCTGGCCTGCGCCCCGGAACACGGCGAAGACCCGCAAACCCTGATGAAACACACAGGCCTGGCCCTGCACAAAGCCAAGGCCAATGGCAAAAACCAGCTGCAGGTGTTTACCGAGGCGCTGAATGCCGAGGCCCACTACAAGCTGTTCGTCGAGAACAACCTGCGCCGCGCCCTGATGCAGAACGAGCTGGAGGTGTTCTACCAGCCCAAGCTGTGCCTCAAGAGCGGCCAGTTGCTGGGCATGGAGGCGCTGCTGCGCTGGAACCACCCGGAAAAGGGCATGATCAGCCCAGACAAGTTTATCGGCGTGGCGGAAGAAACCGGCTTGATCATCCCCATCGGCAAATGGGTGGTGCGCCAGGCCTGCCGCATGAGCAAGCAACTCAGTGCGGTCGGCCAGCATGATTTACAGATCGCCATCAACCTGTCGCCCAAGCAGTTTTCCGACCCCGACCTGGTAGGGGAAATCGCCGCCATCCTGCATGAAGAGCAGCTCGACCCGGCCCTGCTGGAGCTGGAGTTGACCGAGAGCCTGCTGCTGGAAGCCACCGACGACACCCGCCACCAGCTCAGCCGCCTGAAGAGCCTGGGCCTGACCCTGGCCATGGACGACTTCGGCACCGGCTACTCCTCGCTGAGCTACCTGAAGAAATTCCCCATCGACGTGATCAAGATAGATCGCAGCTTTATCAAGGACATTCCCGACAACCAGGACGATATGGAGATCACCGCGGCGGTGATCGCCATGGCCCACAAGCTCAAGCTCAAGGTGGTCGCCGAAGGCATCGAGAGCGCTGCCCAACTGGGCTTCCTGCGGCGCCAGCGCTGCGATATCGGCCAGGGCTACCTGTTCGACCAGCCGATCGCCGGGCGTGAGCTGCTGGAGCGGCTGAAACGCTACCCCGCCCGCCGCCCGCGCCTGTAACAAGTGCGCCCGACGCGGGTCTATGACACACAGGCATCTATTGAGGACATGACCGATGGCGCTGCGCTCGCAAATTCTCGCCCACAAACTCGAACTGCCCA
>DASUOY010000233.1:0-3654 GCA_036276395.1 Pseudomonas sp. | reverse complement strand
CCTGGAGATGCGCGATATCACCGACCTGCGCGGCACCTTTAAGGTCTGGGGCCACTAAGAATCTGCTACAGCGGCCCCGTGCTGCGCCGACGAAACCAGCCGGTCAGCGACAGGCGCTCGCGGCTGGCCGGCAATACTTCGTGGGGCATGTCGGCGGAGAGGAACACCAGCAGGCTGCCCGCCTGGGGCAGCACATCGTGGGTGTCGCTGTCCGCCAGATACAGGCGCAGCGCGCCGCCCTGCTCGGCCTGCCAATCCTGGTTAAGGTAGAGCACCGCCGACACCGCGCGGCGATCATCGTCGCGAAAGCGGTCCACATGCTTCTGATAGAAGGCCCCGGGCGGATACAGGGCGAAGTGGCTTTCATAGTCCTCCAGCCCCAGGTACAGGCCCTGGTTCAGCGCCTGGCGCAACGCCTCCATCAGCTGCAGATACTGGTCGCTGACCGCCGCCTGGCCGGGTTCCAGCCACTGGATATGATCGCCACGCACGCCCTCGCGGATCTGCTGCTGGGCGCCACGGCCGACTCCGGCTGGGGCCAATGCGCCCTGGGCCGCACGCCTACGGCACTCTTCGGCCAGATCGAGGGTCAGACTTTGTGGAGTGAACAGAGGTTGCAATGACCAGCCGCGCTCGGCCAGGTCATCGACTATGCGTGCCAGGCACGCGTTGTGGGGTTCGCTAGTCATGCCGGCGATTCTAGGGGATGCCGGCCAGGCCGTCGAACGGCATAACGCCGCTTACCGCCCGCCAACTGCGCCTCGACAAGCTCTGCCAGGCCACCGAAAATAGCAGCCCCAGACCGGAGTCCCTATGCGCGCCCTCGCCCTCGTTTTTGCCTTGCTGCTCAGCCTGCCCGCGCTGGCCGACCCCTACCTGCAGCTGTATCAGGCCGCTGGCTGGCCGCAACAACGCATGCATTTCAGCGATGCCCTGCAAGCGGCCCAGGAGCGTTATCGCAGCAGCCTACCGCCGGCGGTGCATCAGGCCCTGGTGGACAACAGCAACCAGCGCTTCGCCGCCCAGGCGGTGGATCAGCGCGCGCAGCACAGCCTGCGAGAAAATCTCGCCGCGCCAGAAGCCGCCCTGCAGTTTTTCCAATCGGCCCTGGGCCGCAAGATTGTCGAGGCCGAACTGCTCGCCACCCGCAGCGACCAGCTGGCGCGCTATGCCGATGGCCTGCCGCGGGTTGACGCCAGCGCTACCCGCCGCCTGCTGATTCGCCATCTGGCCCAGGCCCTGCCGGCCGAGGAAGCCGGCGCCGAAGTCAGCCTGGCACTGGCCGGAGTAGCCGCCGACAGCCTGAGCCAGATGCTCCCCGGCCTGCTCGGTGGCGGCGGGGCCCAGGCCCTGCTCAATGGCCAGCGCGAGCGCCTGGTCGAGCAGATTGGCACGGATATCGACAACAGCCTGCTGCATGTCTACCGCCAGTTGAGCGACCCGGAACTGGAGGAGTTCGTCGACTTCGCTCAGTCCGACGCCGGCCAGGCCTACTACCAGGCGGCCCTGGCCGCCATCCGCAGCGGCCTGGCAGTGGGGCAGAGCACGGCCAGCCTGGCGCCAGCGCCGCAGGGTATCTAGCAGACCGTCAAACACCACCCGGGTTGGTCAAGCAGCGCGCCACTACGGCTTAGCCCAGGCGCTCGGTCAAAAACTCGAAATAGCGCTGGCGCAACTCGGCCGACTCGTTGGCCAGATGGTGGCGGGCTTCGGCCAGGCGCAGAATCTGCGGCGCGGCGAACTTGTCCTGCAGCACCTGTAGGTTGTGCCGCCAGGCCACCGTCATATCCGCCTCGCCCTGGATAATCAGCGGGCTGCGGCGGCTCGCGGGCGCCGCCTCGATACGCGGCACCCAGCGGCTCAGCGCGCCGACCCAGGCGGTGGGCAGGCTGCGCGGTTGCAGCGGGTCGTGGTGCTGAACGAAGTCGATAAAGTCCAGATCATTGGAATTGACGCTGAAACGCCGGGGAATTTCGCTGACAAAGTGGCGCATGACCTTGTAGCTGAGCTGCGACCAGCCCCAGGCGCGCGGCCGCACCAGCGGCGCCAGCAGTATGGTCTCACCTATCTCTGCGCCAGGGTCACCGCTCAGCAGGTAGTCGATCAGGATCGCCCCGCCGGTGCTCTGCCCACATAGATGCCAGGGCTGCGGCAATTGCAACTCGGCCGCCTCGGCCAGCACGCCCTGCAGCACCGCCTGGTACTCGGCGAAATCGCCGATGCTGGCCCGCGCCCCGCTGGACAAACCATGCCCCGGCAGGTCGCAGGCCAGCACGGCGAAGCCCATGCCCAGCGCCCACTCGATCACATGGCGGTACAGCCCGCTATGGTCGTAATAACCGTGCACCAGCACCAGGGTCGCCCGAGGCTGCTGCGGCCACCAGGCCTGCAGGGCGATCCGGTAGCCGGCGATCTGCGCCACGCCCAGGCGGCTGTGCTGCGCCAAGCCATCGCTAAAGCCATAAAACCGCCGATAGCCCTGCTCCGCCGCCGACAGCGGCACCGCTGCGGCCATGGGTCGCAGACTGGCGATCAGGTTTTCCGGCTGAAAAGGCTCTGACATAGGGCTTCCATCGCTATTGCTAAAAGGCCGAGGGGCATCCCGACCCGGGTAATCAGGCTGCGGATATTCAGCTGTGGCGCCAGCCGTGGCAAGCTGCGCGCCTGTTTGCCGAAGACCGACCATGAGCAGAACCCGTAAAACCCTGCTGACCAGCCTGCTCCTTATCCTCTGGGGCGCGGCCCTGCTCGCCGCCTACTGGTGGTACGAGGCGCGCTACCTGCGCAGTTTCAACGAGCAGACCACCCTGTTCCAGGGCGAACAGCTGCGCCTGCCCGATAAGCTGGCCGGCCCCGGGCCGATCCGCCTGGTGCACTTCTGGGACCCGGCCTGCCCCTGCAATGTCGGCAACCAGCAGCACCTGGCCGAGCTGATCGCGCATTACCAGCCCCTGGGCGTGGCCTTCTATGCCGTGCAGAAGCCCGCCAGCCAAGGCCAGCTGCCCGCCACCCTGAGCGGCCTGCAAGCCTTGCCCGAGGTGCCCGGCAGCGCACAGATCCCCGCCAGCCCGGCAGTGGCGATCTGGGACGAGCAGGGCCGCCTGGCCTATTTCGGCCCCTACAGCGAAGGGGCCAACTGCACCTCGAGCAACAGCTTTATCGAACCCATACTCGAAGCCCTGAGCGCCGGGCGCCCGGTGCAGGCCAGCAATAACCTGGCGCGGGGCTGCTTCTGTGAGTGGGCGCCGCCAACCACGCCTTAGCCCTCAGTGCGCTACAACCGGTGCGAAACGCTTAAAAATCTGCGCAACCTCGCCGCTGGCGTGCAACTGCTGCAGCTGTGCATTGAATTGCCCCAGCAACTCTTCACCACGCGGCGAGCCTTTGCTCAGCAGCAGGAAGAAGGTTTTCTGCGCGCTCAGCGGAATATGCCGCAGCTCGGCATGGCCGCTATAAGCGCTCAGGGCGATGCCACCGTAGAGTGGCTCGATTTCGCTGGGAAACAGGTCGCAGCGCTGACGCTGCAACATATCCAGGCTTTGCTGGATGCCGGGAAAGCGCTGGATCGGCGCGGTGATACCAAAGGGTTGGTAGTTGTAGCCGATCACCCCGCACAAACGGTAATGCTGCAGGTTCTGCAACAGGGCGGCGGTG
>DASUOY010000232.1:0-4240 GCA_036276395.1 Pseudomonas sp. | reverse complement strand
AAAACGCCGGTGCTGCACCCAGCCGCTGTACAGGGCGCTGTTCATTACCGTTGGGCTGTTCACTACAGTGCCTCACCGAATTCACGGGCCACGCGTAGCGCGCTGACCACGCCGTCTTCGTGGAAGCCATTGGCCCAATAGGCGCCGCAGAAGTAGCTGTGGTTGGCGCCGAGCAGTTCCTCCCAGCGTGCCTGCGCGGCCATGCCGGCCAGGCTGTATTGCGGGTGGGCGTAGGTGTAGCGCGCGAGGATCTTGCTTGGGTCGATGGCGGCGGTCTGGTTCAGGCTGACGCAGAAGGTGGTGTCGCTCTGAATGCCCTGCAGAATATTCATGTCATAAGTGACAGCTGCTGGCTGGTCTACAGGCCCACCCAGGCGATAGTTCCAGCTGGCCCAGGCCAGTGGCCGTTGCGGCAGTAGACGGGTGTCGGTGTGCAGCACCACATCGTTGTCGGCATAGGGCAGGGCGCCAAGGATTTCCTTCTCGATGCGGGTGGGTTCTGCCAGCAGGGCCAGGGCCTGGTCGCTGTGGCAGGCGAAGATCACCTTGTCGAAGCGCTCACTGCCAGCCGCGCTATGCAGGGTCACGCCGTCGGTATCCCGTTCGACCCGGGTTACCGCGCAGTTGAGGCGGATATGCTGCCTGAAGGACTCGGTCAGCGGTGCGACATAGCTGCTGGAACCGCCCTCGACCACGCACCACTGCGGGCGATCACTGACCGACAGCAAACCGTGGTTCTTGAAGAAGCGCACGAAGAATTGCAACGGAAAACCAAGCATATCGCTCAGCGACATCGACCAGATCGCCGCGCCCATCGGCACGATGTAATGCTGGATAAAGCGCTCGCTGTAACCATTGGCCTTGAGGTAATCACCAAGGGTCATATCGCTGGCGATGCGCTGCAGGTTGAGGTCATTCAGCGCTTCGCGGTTAAAGCGCAGGATGTCGCGCACCATGCCCCAGAACTTCGGTGAAATTAGGTTGCGGCGCTGGGCAAACAGGCTGTTGAGGCTGTGTCCGTTGTACTCCACGCCGCTCACTGGATCGCTGACCGAGAAGCTCATCTCGGTAGCCTTGAAGCCGACACCGAGCTGGCTGAGCAGGCGGATAAAGTTCGGGTAGGTCCAGTCGTTGAACACGATAAAACCGGTGTCCACGGCGTAGCGCTGGCCAGCAACCTGGACTTCCACGGTGTGGGTGTGCCCGCCAATCCAGTCGCCGGCCTCGAACACGGTGATGTCGTGGCTGCGGTTAAGCAGGTAGGCGCTGGTCAAACCGGCGATACCGCTGCCGATAATGGCGATCTTCATGGGCTGTCCTTGGTCTTGGCTTCAGTGCGGGCCATACGGGCGCCAATGGCCACCTGCAAGCGCTTGGGCAGATGGCCGAGCAGCTTGAGCATGGCGATAAAGGGGCGGGGGAAGCTTATTTCAAAGGGCTGCTGGTGCAGGCGTTCGGCGATATAGCGGGCGGCTTTGTCCACCGGCCAGCGCATGGGCATGGGGAAATCGTTCTGCTGCGTCAGTGGGGTGTCGACAAAGCCGGGGCTGACCAGGGTGACGGCAATGCCTTCGGCGGCCAGATCGATGCGCAGGGCTTCCAGCAGGTAGCGCAGGGCCGCCTTGGAGGCGCCGTAGGCTTCGGCGCGTGGCAGTGGCATAAAGGTCACCGAGCTGCCGACTCCCACCAGATGCGCCTGTTTGCCCAGGCGCAGCAAGGGCAGGGCCGCCTCGATGCAATGGCTGCTGGACAGCAGGTTGGCGCGCATTACTCGCTCGACCATGGCCGCCTGGAAATCATGCACCTCGACATATTCACAGGTGCCGGCATTTAGAATCACGCAGTCCAGGGCGCCCCAGACCTGCGCGATATGTTCGCCGATCGCACGCACCTGCAAGGCGTCACACAGGTCGCCCGCCACCAGCAGCACTTGCTGTGGGTAGCGTTCGGCAAGGGCCTGTAGCGGCGCCAAACGCCGCGCGCTAAGGGCTAGGCGATGGCCCTGCTGCAAGAGCTGTTCGGCCAGTGCCGCGCCTATGCCGCTGCTGGCGCCGGTGAGCCAGATACGCCGTGCGTTGCCGTTCATGCCAACCTCCTTTTCAGCCAAGCAATAACCCGCCCCAGCACGGGCAGGTGCTCGTAGAGCAGGCTGCCGGCGTCGAAATAGTCGCGGTGGCGATAGACTTTGTCCTGCCACAGCAGGTGCGAGCAGCCTTCCACGCGGATCAGCTGGCCGCCGGCCAGGCGCGGGTGGCGGTAACTCATGGTCCAGCGCAGGTAGCCTTCGCCGTCGCGCACCTGATCAAAGCCGTAGAAGTCGAAGCGCAGTTCGCTGACGTTGGCGTACATCTCGCCGAAGTAGCGCTGCATATTGGCCAGCCCACGCACCTCATGCAGCGGGTCGCAGAACAATGCGTCGTCGCTGTAGAGGCGGCCCAGGCGGTCGAGGTTGTCCTTGTTCAGCCCGGCAAAGTCTTGGGCGAACTGGCGCAGAAAGTCGCTCACAGCAGCTCCTCGCCGGCAAAGTGCGGCAGGCTCTTGAACGCTGCCAGGGCGCGCGTGCGGCTCTTGCTCAGGTCAACAATCGGTGCGGGGTAATCGGCGATGCCAAACAATCCGCCGATCGCCGCCGGATTATGGATATTGGTTTTATTCAGGCCGACCAGTTCGGGCAGCCACTGGCGAATAAAACGGCCATCCGGGTCGAATTTCTGCGACTGGCTGAGCGGGTTGAAGATGCGAAAGTACGGCGCCGAATCGGTGCCGGTAGAAGAACTCCACTGCCAGCCGCCGTTGTTGGCCGCCAGGTCGCCATCGATCAGGTGGCGCATAAAGAAGCGCTCGCCTTCGCGCCAGTCGATCAGCAGGTTCTTGGTCAGGAACATCGCCACGATCATGCGCAGGCGGTTGTGCATCCAGCCGGTGGCCAGCAACTGACGCATGGCCGCATCGATAATCGGGAAGCCGGTACGGCCTTCTTGCCAGGCTTTCAGTTCCATCGGCGCATCACGCCAGGCCACGGCCTCGGTTTCCACGCGGAAGGCGCGGTGCATCGAGACGCGCGGGTAACCGACCAGAATATGTTTGTAGAACTCGCGCCAGAGCAGCTCGTTGATCCAGGTAATCACCCCGACATTACCGCTGTCGAACTCGCCCTGGTTGGCCTGCAAGGCCGCATGCAGGCACTGGCGCGGCGAGATAACCCCGGCGGCCAGATAGGTGGAGAGCTGGCTGGTGCCGGGCTTGGCCGGAAAGTCGCGGGCGCTCTGGTAGAAGTCGATCTGCTGCGCGGCAAAATCATCCAGGCGCTGCGCCGCCTCGGTTTCACCGGCTGGCCACAGCTCACGCAGTTCGGCAGAGGGTAGGGCGAAGCCTGCGACCTGCTCGGGTATGGCATCGGTCTGGATCGCCAGCGGGGCCTGCGCTTTAGGTGTGGCGATCAGGGCCGGCAGGGCGGTGTGCAGGCGCTGATAGCAGACCTTGCGGAACTGGCTATAGACCTGGAAGTAGCCGCCGGATTTGGTCAGCACGCTGCCAGGCTTGAAGAACAGCTGATCCAGATGGCTGCGAAAATTCACCCCTAAGCCATCAAGCGTTTTCGCTACGGCCTGGTCGCGGCGGCTTTCATGCACGCCGTACTCTTCGTTGACCTGCACCGTGCCAATCTGCAGCTGCTGGCACAGTTCGCCGATCACCTGCGGCGCGGCGCTCCAGTTATCGGCTTCACGCACCAGCAGCGGCACGTTGAGTTTGCCCAGCTCAGTGGCCAGTTCCTTGAGGTTGCGCAGCCAGAAGTCGACCTTGCTCGGCGCGTCATCGTGGCTCAGCCACTGGCCGGGGCTGAGCAGGTACAGCGCCACGGTCGGGCCGCTGCTCATGGCAGCGGCCAGGGCACTGTTGTCCTGCACGCGCAGGTCGGTACGAAACCAGATCAATTGCAGCATGTTCAATCCCGTCAGCTGTGCAGCAGGTTAAGGTCGGTAAGGCTGTGCAGCGCGGCCAGCGGGTCGGCGGCCAGGCTCAATTCGGCGTTCTGCGCGGTGATGGCGACTAATTCTGCGGCGTGGATCTGCACCACCTGACCGACCAGCAGGCAGGGGCAGTCATAACCGGCGAGCAGGCGCTGCAGGTGTGCGCTGTTCAGCGCCTGGCTGGAATACAGCAGCACCGCACGCGGCTGAATATGCTCGACCGCCAGGGCCAGTTCGGTCGGCGGCAGTGGCCAGTCGAAGACTTCCAC
>DASUOY010000231.1:0-4750 GCA_036276395.1 Pseudomonas sp. | reverse complement strand
GGGCAGCGAAGACATGGGCACCAAGCTGATGGGCTTCTCCGGCAAGGTAAAGAACCCCGGCCTATGGGAACTGCCGTTCGGCGTCAGCGCCCGCGAGCTGTTCGAGGACTACGCCGGCGGCATGCGCGACGGCTATAAGCTGAAATGCTGGCAACCCGGCGGCGCCGGCACCGGCTTCCTGCTGCCCGAGCACCTGGACGCCTCCATGTACGCCGCCGGTATCGCCAAGGTCGGCACCCGTATGGGTACGGGCCTGGCCCTAGCGGTAGACGACAGCGTCAATATGGTCTCTCTGCTGCGCAATATGGAAGAGTTTTTCGCCCGCGAGTCGTGCGGCTGGTGCACCCCGTGCCGCGATGGCCTGCCCTGGAGCGTGAAGATTCTGCGCGCTCTGGAGCGCGGCCAAGGCACCCAGGAAGACATCGCGACCCTGCTCGGCCTGGTTAACTTTCTCGGCCCCGGCAAGACCTTCTGTGCCCACGCACCGGGCGCGGTGGAGCCCCTGGGCAGCGCGATCAAGTATTTCCGCTCGGAGTTCGAGGCTGGCGTTGCCAGCAGCAGCGCTCCGGCGCCGACGGGGCAATTCGCTCCCGCGTAAAAATTGGCGCTGCGGCGGCCACTGACCTGGCCCCGCGGCACAGCGTGATTCCATTAGCCAAGTCCGCTTACGCGGATAAAGAAGAAACCCGACCATGGCCACTATCCACGTAGACGGCAAAGATTTTGAAGTCGATGGTGCGGACAACCTGCTGCAGGCCTGTCTGTCCCTCGGTCTCGATATTCCCTACTTTTGCTGGCACCCGGCGCTCGGTAGCGTCGGCGCCTGCCGCCAGTGCGCGGTCAAGCAGTACAACGACGAGAACGACACCCGCGGTCGCATCGTCATGTCGTGCATGACCCCTGCCACCGACAACACCTGGATCTCCATCGACGATGAGGAATCCAAGGCGTTTCGCGCCAGCGTCGTCGAGTGGCTGATGACCAACCACCCGCACGATTGTCCGGTGTGCGAGGAAGGCGGCCATTGCCACCTGCAAGACATGACGGTGATGACCGGCCACAACCAGCGCCGTTATCGCTTCACCAAACGCACCCACCAGAACCAGCAGCTCGGCCCGTTTATTGGGCACGAGATGAACCGCTGCATCGCCTGCTACCGCTGCGTGCGTTACTACAAGGACTACGCCGGCGGCACCGACCTGGGCGTCTACGGCGCCCATGACAACGTGTACTTCGGCCGCGTCGAAGACGGCGTGCTGGAAAGCGAGTTCTCCGGCAACCTGGTCGAGGTCTGCCCGACTGGCGTATTCACCGACAAGACCCACTCCGAGCGCTACAACCGCAAGTGGGATATGCAGTTCGCCCCGAGCATCTGCCATGGCTGCGCCAGCGGCTGCAACACCAGCCCGGGCGAGCGCTACGGCGAAATCCGCCGCATCGAGAACCGCTTCAACGGCGACGTAAACCAGTACTTCCTCTGCGACCGTGGTCGCTTCGGCTATGGCTACGTCAACCGCGAAGACCGCCCGCGCCAGCCACTGCTCTTGAATACAGCGGGTGCTGGCGAGAAGCTCGGCATAGATGCCGCGCTGGACAAAGCCGCCGAACTGCTCAAGGGCAAGCGGGTGATCGGCATAGGCTCGCCGCGCGCCAGCCTGGAAAGCAACTTCGCCCTGCGCGAACTGGTCGGCGCCGCCAACTACTACTCAGGCATAGCCGCCAGCGAACTGGACAACCTGCGCCTGATCCGCGACGTGCTGCAGAACGGCCCGCTGCCAGTGCCGACCCTGCGTGAAGTGGAAAACCACGACGCGGTGTTCGTCCTCGGCGAAGACCTGACCCAGACCGCCGCCCGCCTGGCCCTGGCCCTGCGCCAAGCGGTTAAAGGCAAGGCCACTGAAATTGCCGCCTCGATGAAGATCCAGGACTGGCATATGGCCGCCGTGCAGAACGTCGCTCAGGACGAACTGCACCCGTTGTTTATCGCCAGCGTCACCCCTACCCGCCTCGACGATATCGCCGAAGCCTGCGTGCATGCGGCCCCGGACGACCTGGCCCGCCTCGGTTTCGCCGTGGCCCACGCCATCGACCCGAGCGCCCCGGCCGTGACCGGCCTGGACAGCGACGCCTTTGATCTGGTGCAGCTGATCGCCGATGCTCTGCTCAATGCCAAGCGTCCGCTAATCGTCTCCGGTGCCTCACTCGGCAGCAAAGCCCTGATCGAAGCCGCGGCCAATATCGCCGGCGCGCTGAAGAAACGTGAGAAGAACGCCTCCATCAGCCTGATCGTGCCGGAAGCCAATAGCATGGGCATCGCCCTGCTCCTGGGTGAAGAGCTCGGCGCTGGGAAATCCGTGGACGCCGCTCTGCAAGCCCTGACTGCCGGTCAGGCCGATGCCGTGATAGTGCTGGAAAACGACCTGTACCGCCGCGCCAACGCCGCCAAGGTCGATGCTGCCCTGGGCGCCGCCAAAGTGGTGATAGTCGCCGACCATCAGCAGACCGCCACCAGCGCCAAGGCTCACCTGATCCTGCCAGTCGCCAGCTTCGCCGAAGGCGACGGCACCCTGGTCAGTTTCGAGGGCCGTGCCCAGCGCTTCTTCCAGGTGTTCGAGCCGAGCTACTACGACAGCAACATTCTGGTACGCGAAGGCTGGCGCTGGTTGCACGCGCTGCACAGCACCCTGCAGGGCAAACCCCTCGACTGGACTCAGCTGGACGCAGTCACCGCCGCCGTAGCCGCCAGCAACAGCCTGCTGGCGCGCATCGGCGAAGCCGCACCGAACGCCTCGTTCCGCATCAAGGGCCTGAAGCTGGCCCGCGAACCGCATCGCTACAGTGGCCGCACGGCCATGCGCGCCGATATCAGCGTGCACGAGCCGCGCCAGCCGCAGGACAAGGATTCGGCCTTCGCCTTCTCCATGGAAGGTTATTCCGGCAGCAAGGAAGACCGTCAGCAGATTCCGTTCGCCTGGTCGCCGGGCTGGAACTCGCCGCAGGCCTGGAACAAGTTCCAGGACGAAGTCGGCGGCCACCTGCGTGCCGGCGATCCGGGCGTACGCCTGATCGAAGCCAAAGGCAGCGTGCTGCCCTGGTTCAGCGCGCCTGTCGCGTTCAACCCGGCGCCTGGCACCCTGCAGGCCGTACCGCTGCACCACCTGTTCGGCAGCGAGGAAACCTCTGCGCTCGCCGCCCCGGTGCAGGAACGCATCCCGCAGCCTTATGTGGCCCTGGCCAAGGCCGAGGCAGACCGCCTGGGCGTCAATGACGGCGCCCTGCTCGCCCTCAGCGTCAACGGTCAGGCCCTGCGTCTACCGCTGCAGATCCACGAAGATATGGCCATCGGCCTGATCGGCCTGCCGGTCGGCTTGCCGGGTATCCCGAGCGTTATCGCCGGCGCCTTGGTCACTTCCCTTCAGGAGGCCGCGCAATGATAAGTTGGCTCACTCCTGAGGTGCTGGACGTGATCATCGCGGTGCTCAAGGCCATCGTCATCTTATTGGTGGTGGTGGTCTGCGGTGCGTTGCTGAGCTTCGTCGAACGCCGTCTGCTCGGCTGGTGGCAGGACCGCTACGGCCCTAACCGGGTCGGCCCGTTCGGCATGTTCCAGATCGCCGCGGACATGATCAAGATGTTCTTCAAGGAAGACTGGATCCCACCGTTCGCCGACCGGACGATCTTTATCCTGGCGCCGATGATCGCCTTCGCCGCCATGCTGATGGCCTTTGCGATCATCCCGATCACCCCGAACTGGGGCGTGGCGGACCTGAACATCGGCATCCTGTTCTTCTTCGCCATGGCCGGCCTGTCGGTATATGCGGTGCTGTTCGCCGGCTGGTCGAGTAACAACAAGTTCGCCCTGCTCGGTGCCCTGCGCGCCTCGGCGCAGACGGTGTCCTACGAGGTGTTCCTGGCCCTGGCGCTGATGGGTGTAGTCGCTCAGGTTGGCTCGTTCAATATGCGCGATATAGTCGACTACCAGGCCGAAAACCTGTGGTTCATCATTCCGCAGTTCTTCGGTTTCTGTACCTTCTTTATCGCCGGCGTCGCGGTGACCCACCGTCACCCCTTCGACCAGCCGGAAGCCGAGCAGGAGCTGGCCGACGGTTACCACATCGAATATGCCGGGATGAAATGGGGCATGTTCTTCGTTGGCGAATATATCGGCATAGTCACCATCTCGGCGCTGCTGGTGACCCTGTTCTTCGGCGGCTGGCACGGCCCGTTCGGCATCCTGCCGCAGATTCCGTTTATCTGGTTCGCCCTGAAAACCTGCTTCTTCATCATGATCTTTATCCTGCTGCGCGCCTCGATCCCGCGCCCACGGTATGACCAGGTCATGGCCTTCAGCTGGAAGTTCTGCCTGCCGCTGACTCTTATCAACCTGCTGGTGACCGGCGCGCTCGTGCTGGCCGCGGCCCAGTAAGGAGAACCACAGAATGTTCAAGTACATAGGGGATGTGGTGCACGGCACCTTTACCCAATTGCGCAGCCTGGTGATGGTGTTCAGTCACGGCTTTCGCAAACGCGACACCCTGCAATACCCGGAAGAGCAGGTCTACCTGCCGCCGCGCTACCGTGGCCGCATCGTACTGACCCGCGACCCCGACGGCGAAGAGCGCTGCGTAGCCTGCAACCTTTGCGCCGTGGCCTGCCCGGTGGGCTGCATCTCGCTGCAGAAGGCCGAGACCGATGACGGTCGCTGGTACCCGGAATTCTTCCGTATCAACTTCTCGCGCTGCATCTTCTG
>DASUOY010000230.1:0-9145 GCA_036276395.1 Pseudomonas sp. | reverse complement strand
CCACAGGATTACGCCGTCGGCCGCAGCCTGTTCGATGCCCAACCCGGACGCGTACTATTGGCCGGTGACTGGGATCGCCTGGCCTTCCTCAGCGAGCAATACAAGGTGGTGCTGCCATTTACCAGCGGCAGCTTTACCGCGTTGCAGGCCAGCCATGCCGATGACCGAAGGCTGAAAGACAGCAGCAGGGTGCTGCAACAGCAGTTGCCGCTGATCCAGACGCAAATGCGTGACCTGCGCCGCTTTCTCGCCCACTGAAGCGGGCAGCCCAAGCGCCTGCATCGATCTGGCCCAGCCGTTCAGCTCAGGTTGAGCGGCCCCTGAGGAGGCGCGGTTACTTCTCTTAATCAGTTCGGCGTAAGCGTATAGTCCTGGCCAGCCGCAACCGACACGGGCAGCCCTAGCCGATGGATATCAAACAACTGAAATACCTGATCGCCCTGGAGCAGACGCATAACTTCGGCCAGGCTGCGGCGCGTTGTCATGTCACCCAGCCGACCCTGTCCATGCGTTTGCGTGGCCTGGAGGAGGAACTGGGCCTGCCGCTGGTGCGCCGTGGCCAACGTTTCGAGGGGTTTACCGCCGAAGGCGAGCGCATCCTGGCCTGGGCCCATAGCCTGCTGGCCGCCCATGACGGCCTGTACGCCGAAGCTTCGGCCTGTCGCGGGCAGCTGGTGGGCACCCTGCGCCTGGGCCTGGTGCCGCTGGGCGGCATCGACCCCATGCGCCTGCTCGGGCTGTTCGCCCGCCAGCACCCGAACCTGCGCTTTCAGCTGTTCGCCCTGAGCAGCGAAACCATTATCGAGCGCCTGGCCAGCAACCAGCTGGACCTCGGTCTGGCCTACCTGGAGCGCATCGACCGCGAGCGCTTCGATTGCCTGGAACTGGCCGACACCGGCATCGGCCTGCTGCACGACAGCCGCCACTTCGAGATCGCCGAGGCCGAACTGGACTGGCAGGCGGTGGCCGCCCTGCCCCTGGGCCTGCTGTCCAGCGGCATGCATTTTCGCCAATCCATCGACCACTGCTTGCGCAGCCGCGGCCTGAGCCCCACTCCCCTGCTGGAAACCGATGCGGTGCACAGCCTGCTGCAGGCGGTTAACGCCGGCCTGTGCTGCGCCCTGGTGCCGCTGGGTAGCGGCCTGGATAACGACAACCCGCACCTGCGCCTGACGCCCATAAGCGATGCCCACACCCTGGCCCCCCTGGGCCTGCTGATGCGCCGCGCCGCGCCGCGCTCGCCGCTGGCCGAGGCCTGTTTTGCCGCCGCCAGCGAGCTACTCGACTAGCCGCTATCGAGCCGCTCTATCACAGCATCGGCAGCACTGATTAGACGCATCCGTTTATAGGGCATAGCCTGAAGCGATTCATCTGCGCCAGAGGCCCTGCCCATGTCACGCCCGCGGATCGCCTGCGTCAGCAGCAACCCAGCCATGCCACCGCGCGACTTCCACTATGCCGAGCTGGAGCAGCCGCTGCAGGGCTCGCACACAGTGCTGGCCGAGGAATGCGCGCTGGCCATCAGCTACAACGGCATCACCCAGGCGGTGATGATGCTCAGCCCCACGGACCTGGAGGATTTCGCCCTGGGCTTTAGCCTGGGCCAGGGCCTGCTGGAGTCCATCGACGATATCTATGACATCCAGCTAAGCGGCACCGGCAGCGCCCGCCAGGTCGAGCTGAGCATCAGCAGCCGCGCCTTCTGGGCGCTCAAGCAGCAACGCCGACAGATGGCCGGCAGCAGCGGTTGCGGCCTGTGCGGCGTGGCCGCCCTGGAGCAGGCGCTACCCGCCTTGCCAGACCTGCAACCGACACCCTTGCCGCCCGCCGCCCAGTTGCACGGCCTGCGCCAGCGTATCGCCCAGAGCCAGACCCTGGCCCAGTCCAGCGGCGCCCTGCATGCCGCGCTATTTGTCGATGAGCAGGGGCAGATCCGCCTGTGCCGCGAGGATATTGGCCGGCACAACGCCCTGGACAAGCTGATCGGTGCCCTGCAGCGCCAGCGCCTGGATGCCCGCGGGGGTTTCGCGGTGATCACCAGCCGCTGCAGCCTGGAGCTGATCCACAAGGCGGTGCGCGGCGGCCTCGGCACTTTGGTCAGCCTGTCCGCGCCCACGGCCCTGACCGTGGACTGGGCGCGCCGCCACCAGCTCAACTTAATCCATCTTCCTCACCACAGCGCGCCGCGGGTCTATAGCCCGGCACCCGCTTCCGCCCAAGGTCAGCAACCATGAGCCTGCAACCCATAGCCCCGCGTTACAGCCCCTATAAAGGCCCGGCCGCTGGCTGGGGCGCGCTGCGCAGCGTGACCCATGCCTGGCTGGACTCCAAGCAGCCGTTCAAGAACCTGCGCGCCCTGCTCAAGACCAACCAGCACGGCGGCTTCGACTGCCCCGGTTGCGCCTGGGGCGACTCGCCCCACGACGACCGCATCAAGTTCTGCGAGAACGGCGCCAAGGCGGTCAACTGGGAAGCCACCAAGCGCCGTGTGGACGCCGCCTTTTTCGCCCGCTACAGCGTTAGCCAGCTGCGCGAGCAGAGCGACTATTGGCTGGAATACCAGGGCCGCCTGACCCAGCCGATGCGCTACGACGCCGCCAGCGACCGCTACCTGCCGATCAGTTGGGATGCCGCCTTCGCCCTGATCGCCGACGTACTCAAGGGCCTCGACAGCCCGCACCAGGCCGAGTTCTACACCTCGGGCCGAGCCAGCAACGAGGCGGCATTTCTCTATCAACTATTCGTCCGCGCCTTCGGCAGCAACAACTTTCCCGACTGCTCGAACATGTGCCACGAGGCCAGCGGCATTGCCCTCAACCAGACAGTGGGGGTCGGCAAGGGCAGCGTGACCCTGGACGATTTCGCCCTGGCCGACGCCATCTTCGTGCTCGGGCAGAACCCCGGCAGCAACCACCCGCGCATGCTCGAACCACTGCGCGAGGCGGTGGCCCGCGGTGCCCAGGTGGTCTGCTGCAACCCGCTGAAGGAGCGCGGCCTGGAGCGGTTCCAGCATCCGCAGCACCCGCTGGAGATGCTTAGCAACGGCTCGGCCGCGACCCATACCGCCTACTTCCGCCCGGCCCTGGGCGGCGACCTGGCGCTGCTGCGCGGCATGGCCAAGCAGCTGCTGGCCTGGGAACGCGAGCAGCCAGGCGAGGTGTTCGACCACGCGTTTATCGCCGAGCACACCCAGGGCATCGACAGCTACCTGGCCGAGTTGGATGCCACCTCCTGGGAGGCCATCGAAGCCCAGGCCGGTCTGCCCCGGGATGAGATCCGCCAGATGGCAGGGCTCTACCGCAACGCCGAGCGGGTGATCATGTGCTGGGCCATGGGCATCACCCAGCACCAGCACTCGGTGGCGACCATCCAGGAAATCGTCAACCTGATGCTGCTGCGCGGCAACCTCGGCCGCCCCGGTGCCGGCCTGTGCCCGGTGCGCGGCCACAGCAACGTGCAGGGCGACCGCACCATGGGCATCAACGAGCGGCCGCCCGCCGCCCTGCTCGATGCCCTGCAGAAGCGCTTCAATTTCCAGGTGCCGCGCGCTCACGGGCACAACACGGTGGAGGCGATCAACGCCATGTTGGACGGACGCAGCCGGGTGTTTATCGGCCTCGGCGGCAACTTCGCCCAGGCCACCCCGGACAGCCCGCGCAGCCACCAGGCCCTCAGCCAGTGCGCGCTGACCGTGCAGATCAGCACCAAGCTCAATCGCAGCCACCTGACCTGCGGCACGGACGCGCTGATCCTGCCGTGCCTCGGCCGCACCGATATCGACCGCCAGGCCGGCGGCCCGCAGGCGGTAACGGTGGAAGACAGCTTCAGCATGATCCACGCCTCCCACGGCCAGCTCGAACCGCTGAGCACCGAGATGCGCTCGGAACCGGCGATCATCGCCGGCATCGCCCAGGCCACATTGGGCCAGCAGCCGGTGGACTGGGCGGCGCTGATCGAAGACTACGGGCGCATCCGCGAGCTGATCGCCGACTGCATTCCAGGTTTTGCCGACTTCAACCAGCGCCTCGAGCAGCGCGGCGGCTTCTACCTGGGCAACGCCGCCAGCACCCGCCAATGGCGCACCGCCAGCGGCCTGGCCAATTTCAGCAGCCAGCCGCTACCGGCCAGCCTGCTGCCCACGCAAATCAGCCAGAGCGGCGAACAGGCCGACCTGATCCTGCAGACCCTGCGCTCCCACGACCAGTACAACACCACGCTCTACGGCCTGGACGACCGCTATCGCGGGGTCAAGGGCCAGCGCCAGGTGCTGTTTATCAATGCCGCGGATATCCAGCGTCTGGGCTTCGAGCCCGGACAGAAGGTCGATATCGACTCGCTGTGGAATGACGGCGTGCAGCGCCAGGTACGCGGTTTCACCCTGCTGGCCTACGACATCCCCAGCGGCCAGGCCGCCGCCTACTACCCGGAGGCCAACCCCCTGGTGCCACTGGACAGCTTCGGCATCCACAGCTTTACCCCCACCTCGAAATTTATCGGCATCAAGCTCAGCGCCCACCAGGCAAACGGCGCGGCGCGGATTATCTGATCCGCGCCCCAGGCAACCGCCGTAGGGGGCGCCATGCGCGCCAAGCAATACGCGGGAGTGGTGCGTGCGGCGCACCCTACCCCGCCCCAGCCCAGTCAATTTGTCGCCCCAGTCATTAATAAAACTATGGCCAGGCCCTGCGCCACGGCAGGCCGGGGCCTGGGCGATGGGCACGCTTTTTCCTCGCCAACGAGTACAAAAATCATAATTTCGCCAATCCCTGGCTCCGAACAGAATGCGGCCAACACCCCACAGACAGCCGCACCTGCAGAACAACAAAGATCGGAATCAGAGGAGCCCCACCATGACCGACCTGAATCAAAGCGCCTTGCAGAACTACAGCGACCTGGCAGCCGCAAGAACAGAAATCGACACCCTGGTGGTTGGCGCCGGTCAGGCCGGCGTGGCTATCAGCGAGCACCTGAGCAATCTCGGCGTGCCGCACCTGGTACTGGAGAAGAACCGCATCGCCGAAGCCTGGCGCACCGGCCGCTGGGATTCGCTGGTGGCCAATGGTCCGGCCTGGCACGACCGCTTCCCGGGTCTGGCCTTCGAGGATATCGACGCCGACGCCTTTGCCCCCAAGGAGCGCGTGGCGGCCTATTTCGAAGCCTATGCGCAGAAGTTCAACGCGCCGATCCGCACCGGCGTGGAAGTGCGCAAGGTAACGCGCAATGCCGACCGCGCAGGCTTTACCGTGGAAACCTCGGAAGGGGTGATCCAGGCCAACCGCGTGGTGGTCGCCACCGGCCCGTTCCAGCGCCCGGTTATCCCGGCGATCGCGCCCCAGGATGAACGCTTCACCCAGATCCACTCGGCGCAGTATTACAACCCGCAGCAGCTGCCCGAAGGCGCAGTGCTGGTGGTCGGCGCCGGCTCCTCCGGGGTGCAGATCGCCGATGAACTGATGCGCGCCGGCAAGAAGGTCTACCTCTCGGTGGGGCCGCATGATCGTCCGCCGCGCGCCTACCGCAACCGCGACTTCTGCTGGTGGTTGGGGGTGCTCGGCGAATGGGACGCGGAGATCGCCCAGCCAGGCAAGGAGCACGTCACCATCGCCGTCAGCGGTGCCCGTGGCGGCCACACCGTGGATTTCCGCCGCCTGGCCCAGCAGGGCATGACGCTGGTGGGGCTGACCAAGGCCTTCGACAACGGCGTGGTGACCTTCCAGCAGGACCTGCTGGAAAACCTCAAGAGCGGCGATAAGAACTACCTGGCGCTGCTGGATGCGGCCGACGCCTATATCGCCCGCAATGGCCTCGACCTGCCGGAGGAACCCGAGGCGCGCAGCATGCTGCCGGACCCGCAGTGCGTGACCCAGCCCCTTGCCGAACTCGACCTGGCCGCGGCCGGGGTGACGTCGATCATCTGGGCCACCGGCTACGCCGTGGATTTCAGCTGGCTGCAGGTGGACGCCTTCGACGCCAAGGGCAAGCCCGTGCACCAGCGCGGCGTGTCCCGCGAGCCGGGGGTGTATTTCCTCGGTCTGCCGTGGCTGTCGCGCCGGGGCTCCAGCTTTATCTGGGGCGTATGGCACGACGCCAAGCACGTGGCCGGGCATATCGCCACCCAGCGCACCTACCTGGCCTATCGCGATAGCGCGCAGCGCCAGACCGAAGGCTGAGCGCAACAACAGCAGCGCTGGCACATGCCCTGAGGTGCCAGCTCAAACCGTCAGATCAATGGAAGCACCTCGATGCCTACTCATACCCGTATCCGCATGTTCAACACCAAGGACACCTACCCTAACCAGAGCCTGGACAATGACCTGTGCCAGGCCGTGCGTGCAGGCAACACCGTGTATGTGCGCGGCCAGATCGGCACCGACTTTTCCGGCAAGCTGGTCGGCCTCGGCGACCCGCGCGCCCAGGCCGAGCAGGCGATGAAGAACGTCAAGCAGCTGCTGGAAGAAGCCGGCAGCGACCTGTCGCACATCGTCAAGACCACCACCTACCTGATCGACCCGCGCTACCGCGAGCCGGTCTACCAGGAAGTCGGCAAGTGGCTCAAGGGCGTATTCCCGATCTCCACCGGCCTGGTGATCAGCGGCCTCGGCCAGCCCGAGTGGCTGATGGAGATCGATGTGATCGCGGTGATTCCGGACGACTGGCAGCCGCGCAACGCCTAAGGAGCACGCCATGACCTTTTCCATAGTCGGCCGCTGCGCCGAAACCGGCCAGCTGGGTATCGCCATCAGCTCGTCGAGCATCGCCGTGGGCGCCCGTTGCCCCTGGCTGCGTGCCGGGGTCGGTGCGGTGGCCAGCCAGAACATCACCCTACCGGCCCTCGGCCCGCAGATTCTCGACGCCCTGGAGGCCGGCCTGGAACCGGCGGCGGCGCTGGACCAGGCGCTCAGCCGCAACGGCTACAGCCAATATCGCCAGGTTGCGGCGCTCGACAGCCAGGGCCGCAGCGCGCTGTTCTCCGGCAGCGAAGCCCTGGGCCAGCACAACGCCGTGGCCGGCGAGCAATGCGTGGCGGCCGGCAATCTGCTGGCTGCACCAGCGGTGATCGCCGCCATGGTCACAGCCTTCGAACAGACCCCGGGCCAGCTGGCCGATCGGCTGCTGGCGGCGATGCACGCCGCCATGGCCGCCGGCGGCGAGGCCGGGCCGGTGCACTCGGCGGCGCTCAAGGTGGTCGGCGACCTCACCTGGCCGATCATCGACCTGCGCGTGGACTGGGCCGAACACGACCCGATAGGCGCGCTGGATCAGCTCTGGCAGGCCTACCGGCCGCAGATGCAGGACTACATCATCCGCGCCCTCGACCCCACCGCCGCACCCAGCTATGGCGTGCCCGGCGACGAGTGACGAGCAACCCCGGCGGTGCGCACGGCGCACCCTACTGATCACCTTTCGTAGGGTGCGCCGTGCGCACCGATCGCCACCTCCACGGAGACAAGCCCCATGCCCAGCAGCCGCGACCTCCTGGCCCAGCTGATCGCCTTTCCCACCGTCAGCCGCGACTCCAACCTGGCGCTGATCGAATTCGTGCGCGACTACCTGAATAAGCTGGGCGTGGCCTGCGAGCTGGATTACAACGCCGAGCGCAGCAAGGCCAATCTGTTCGCCACTATAGGCCCCAGCGACCGCGGCGGCGTGCTGCTGTCCGGGCATAGCGATGTGGTGCCGGTGGAGGGCCAGGCCTGGAGCCTGCCGCCATTCGAGCTGAGCGAACAGGACGGCAAGCTGTATGGCCGCGGTGCGGCCGATATGAAGGGTTTTATCGCCTGCGTGCTGGCCGCCGTGCCGCGCTTTCTCGCCCAACCGCTGCGCCTGCCGGTGCACCTGGCGTTTTCCTACGACGAGGAAGTCGGCTGCCTGGGCGTGCGCTCGCTGCTGGCCGAGTTGCAGCAACGGCCGCACAAGCCCGCGCTGTGCATTATCGGCGAGCCCACCGAGCTCAAACCGGTGCTCGGCCACAAGGGCAAGCTGGCCATGCGCTGCCAGGTGCAGGGCGCGGCCTGCCACTCGGCCTATGCCACCCAGGGGGTGAATGCCATCGAATACGCCGCCCGGCTGATCAACCGGCTCGGCGAGATCGGCCAGCGCCTGAGCGCCGTCGAGCGCCAGGATGCGCGCTTCGACCCGCCCTACTCCACGGTGCAGACCGGGCTGATCCAGGGTGGCCGGGCGCTGAATATAGTCCCAGCCGAATGCCAGTTCGACTTCGAGGTGCGCGCCCTGCCCAGCGACGATCCGCAGCGGGTCGCCGAGGAACTGCGCGCCTACGCCGAAACTGAATTGCTGCCACAGATGCATGCAGTGAGCACGGCCAGCGCCATCGCCTTCCAGCCGCTATCGGCCTACCCCGGCCTGGCCACGGAGCCGCACAGCGAGGCCGCGCAACTGCTGGCGCTGCTGGCCGGCAGCCACGAGTTCGGCACTGTGGCGTTTGGTACCGAGGGCGGCTTGTTCCATCAGGCCGGCATCCCCACGGTGATCTGCGGTCCCGGCAGCATGGAACAAGGGCATAAGCCGGATGAATTCGTCAGCTGTGAGCAGCTGGCCGGCTGCGACGCCATGCTGGCGCGCCTGGCCGACTGGCTGCAGCTGGGTAACTGAGTCACCCTTGCCCGTCCTGCGCGGCAGAGGCGCAGGACGGGCTTTTTTACAACCACGCTAGCGCACCAGCACATGGCCCTGGTGCGCATGGCGCACCCTACAGCGCCCCCGGCCAGCCCGCCTTGCCCAGAGCCTCCAGCAGGGCTTCGCGGTCCAGCCCCTGCACCTTATGACCATTGCCCTCGAGGGTGTTGGCCGCCAGCAGGGCATTGATAATGGCTTCCTCCACGGCTTCCGAGGCGGCGAGGAACAGGTCGCCGATATGGTCGTTGTTGACCATGCGCAGGCCGTCGCAGGTGAAGGCGCCCTTGCGCTCATAGGCGGTGGCTTCCAGTTGCTGATTGCCGGTGGAGAAGGCGACGAAGATATCGCCGCTGCAATCCTCGTTGCCGCCGCCGGTGCGGGCGATGCCAATGCTGGCGCGCTGGGCCAGGCGGGTGCACTGATGCGGCAGCAGCGGCGCGTCGGTGGCCAGGCAGACCACTATCGAGCCCATGCCGGGATGGGGCAGGTCGGCGCGCAGAAAGGGCGA
>DASUOY010000229.1:0-4100 GCA_036276395.1 Pseudomonas sp. | reverse complement strand
GCCGCCCTGGCGGTGGCCCTGAGCCTGGCCCTGGCGAAAGCCATCGCCTGGTGGCTGAGTGGCTCGGTCAGCCTGCTGGCCGGCCTCACCGACTCGCTGCTGGATGGCGCCGCCTCGCTGCTCAACCTGATCGCCGTGCATTACGCCCTGCGCCCGGCCGATGAGGATCACCGCTATGGCCACGGCAAGGCCGAAGCCCTGGCCGGGCTTGGCCAGGCCCTGTTTATCGGCGCCAGCGCCCTGCTGGTCGCCAGTCACGCCGTCGACCGGCTGCTGCATCCAGAACCTATTGGTGCGCCGGCTTTGGGCATTGCGGTGATGCTGCTGTCACTGGCGCTGACCATCGCCCTGCTGCTGTTTCAGAACCATGTGGTGAAGCTGACCGGCTCCACCGCGATTCGCGCCGACTCGCTGCACTACCGCTCCGACCTGCTGCTCAACAGCAGCATCCTCCTGGCCCTGCTGCTGGCCGGTTACGGCTGGCCACAACTGGACGCGCTGTTCGGTATCGGCATTGCCCTGTTTATTCTCTACAGCGCCCTGAATATCGCCCGCGAGGCCGCAGCCGTACTGATGGACCAGGAACTGGCGGCGGAGCTCAGCGAGCGCATCCACCTCCTGGCATGCGCCGTACCCGGGGTGCTCGGCGCCCATGATCTGCGCACGCGCAAGTCCGGCACCCACTGGTTTGTCCAGCTGCATGTGGAGTTGCCCGGCGAACTGAGCCTGCTGCAAGCCCATGCCCTATGCGAACAGGTGGACGCGGCGATTCGCGCCGAGTTCTCCCGTGCCGAAGTACTGGTGCATGCCGACCCTCGCGAATCCAGCGGCCCGGTGCAGAACTAGGCCCACGCAGCGGCACAATTCGGCCGAAGGCGATTTCACGCTTATGCTGAACAGGCACTCCTGCTCAGTGGACGCGTGCCATGAAGAAAACCAGCCTGGAAACCCTGCATCGCGAGCACCAGCCCGACGCGATCGAAAAGCGCCTGGACAGTAAACACAAGCCACAAATTATTTCCGATGCCGTGCTAGGCGGCATCGATGGCTGCGTCACCACCTTTGCCATAGTCGCCGGCGCCGTCGGGGCCGGGTTTTCGGCATCGGTGGCGCTGATTATGGGCTTCGCCAATCTGTTTGCCGACGGTTTCAGCATGGCCGTGAGCAATTACGAGGCGATCAAGGCGCAACGCGAATTCCGCGAAAAAGTCAGGCGCATGGAAGAGGAACATATCGACCGAGTGCCCGACGGTGAACTCGAGGAGATCCGCCAGGTGTTCTACCGCAAGGGTTTCAGCGGCGAGATCCTCGAGTCGATAGTCGGTACGATCAGCCAGGATCGCCAACTCTGGGTAGAAACCATGCTGGTCGAAGAGCATGGCCTGCAGGCTATCGACCTGGACCCCATCCGCTCAGCCAGTGCGACCTTCAGCGCCTTTCTGCTGGCTGGAGCCATCCCCTTGTTGCCGCTATTTTTCAGCAGCCTGGAGCTTTCCCGGCAATTTCTCTTCAGCATGGCCCTGGCGGCGAGCGTGTTTTTCTCTATTGGCATGCTGAAGAGCCTGGTGTTTGCCCAACCCCTGTTGCGTGCCGGCTTGAGTACCTTGCTCACCGGTGGAGCGGCGGCCTCCCTGGCGTATCTGACCGGTTATGTACTGCGCCATTTATTGGCCATCACTTAAGCGTAAGCGCGCGCAGCAACAAAAAGGGGAGACCTTGCGGCCTCCCCTTTTTGCTTGTCCCTCATTCTGGCGCTGGTAACGCCTTTTCCTCGCCTGCCTGGTTGGGCAGTGCGAACCCGGGTGCCGTGGCGATCCGATAAGACCGACGGCGACCGCTCACCTGATTGGGCGAGGCGGCTGGACCTGTCGTCCGGGCCTTGAAACTGAGGTAAAGCTTACGCCCGCCGGCGCAGCGAAAGATTGCTAATATTGCTGACAAACCCACGACTTGCGCAACTAATCACTAACAGCGCATGATTTAGCACAACCGAAGCACGAAAGCATGGCAAAGATGAACAGACTTGATCGCTACGACCTGAATATCCTCGCCGAATTGCAGCGCGACGCCACCCTGTCCAACCAGGATCTGGCCGAACGCATCGGCCTGTCGCCCTCGCCCTGCTCGCGGCGGGTCAAACAGCTGCAAGACGAGGGCTATATCCTCGGCCAGGTGGCCCTGCTCGACCGCAAGCAGCTGGGCCTGACCCTTACCGCCTACGTGCTGATCGGCATGGACAAGCACACCCCGGAACGCTTCGAGCACTTCCAGGAAATAATCCGCAAATGCCCCGAGGTGCTCGAATGCAGCCTGGTCACCGGCATGGATGCGGACTACCAGCTCAAGGTGGTGGTGCCGGATATGGATCACTACCAGAAGTTTCTGCTAGGCACCCTGACCCGCATCGAAGGGGTTTCCAGCGTGCGTTCCAGCTTCGTGCTGCAGCAGATCCTGTCCAGCACCCAGCTACCTCTACAGCACCTGCGCGGCTGAAGGTCGCAGCTGGGCTGCGTATGCCGCGCGCCGCGCCAAGGCGCGTATAATCGCCGCCCCGCGCTTTCTGTCCGCACCCCGAGGCCCCATGGAAACCGAACAATTTGAAGCCCTGATGATCTATGTGCTGGTCGGCGGCCTGATGCTGTTTATGTTCTTTATCATCTGGGACCTGGCCAAAACCTCCAAGGCCGGGCGCCTGGGCACCGCCATCCTGTTCCTCGGCTTAGGCCTGTGCCTGTTCGCCTTCCTGGCCAAGCCGCTGATCAGCTATATCATCGAAGCCAGCCGCGGCATTCACGGCTGAGCCACCCGCCCTGGTTAGAGGCGCGCCTCGACCTCTTTCCACTCTCCGGGCTGCAGGCCATCCAGGCTCCAGGGGCCGATGCGCACCCGCACCAGGCGCAGCGTCGGCAGGCCCACGGCGGCGGTCATGCGGCGTACCTGGCGGTTGCGCCCCTCGCGAATCACCAACTCCAGCCAGGCGGTGGGAATGCTCTTGCGAAAGCGCACCGGCGGGTTGCGCTCCCACAGCTCAGGCGTTTCCAGCAGGCGCGCCTCGGCCGGCAGGGTCGGGCCGTCGTTCAACTGCACGCCGTCGCGCAGCTGCTGCAACTGCGCCGCGCTCGGCTCGCCTTCCACCTGCACCCAGTAGGTTTTCGCCAGCTTGTGCTTGGGATCGGCGATGCGTGCCTGCAGGCCGCCGTCATTGGTCAGCAGCAGCAGGCCTTCGCTGTCACGATCCAGCCGCCCGGCCGGATATACACCGGGCACATCGACAAAATCCTTGAGGGTGGCGCGGCCCTGCTCGTCGTTGAACTGGGTCAGCACATCGAACGGCTTGTTCAGCACCAGCAAACGCGGCTCGGCGGGTGGCGCCTTGGCCACGCGACGCACGGCAGGTTTGCCACTGTGCGGGCGGGAGGACGCAGGGCGAGGTGGGCGCGACATAGGTGATCCAGAAACGGTTGGCGAGGCGGCCAGTGTAACCGAGGCCAAGGTTGGACTATCAGGCTGAGTGATGCGCACAACCTTCACAGGCACAGCGGGCTATGCTGGCAAGGTTGTGTTTCCCGTCCCGAGGCCATTGTTATGAGTTCGTCCGAATCCGTAGTCGATACCTTTACCGGCTGGGCCGCCAAGGCCCCCGGCGCCCCCCTCGAACCGCACAGCTATGACCCCGGCCCGCTAGGCGCCGAAGAGGTGGAAGTGGCGGTGGAATACTGCGGCATCTGCCACTCCGACCAGTCGATGATCGACAACGAATGGGGCAATGCACGCTACCCCTTTATCCCCGGCCATGAAGTGGTCGGCACCGTGGTGCGCCTCGGCCCCCAGGCGCGCGGGCTGACACTCGGCCAGCGGGTTGGCATCGGCTGGTACAAGGGCAGCTGCATGCATTGCAGCTCGTGCATGGAAGGCTCGCACCAACTGTGCGGCACGGTAAAACCGACCATTGTCGGCAGCAACGGCGGTTTCGCCGACCGCCTGCGCAGCCACTGGGCCTGGGCCGTACCGCTGCCGGATGGACTCGACCCGGCTCTGGTCGGCCCGCTGTTCTGCGCCGGCTCCACGGTGTTCAGCCCGCTGCTGGATTTCAATGTAAA